>DASQZK010000253.1:0-7811 GCA_035638735.1 Bacteroidales bacterium | reverse complement strand
ACGATAGGAAATCTCGTATGGCGGGAAACCACCTATCTGGACATCACCTTCGTTTTTAACCATGCCATTCACAACCACTCTCTGGCAGTTATGCGAATCCATGGTATAAGCGGCAAGAGCAATGCCGTCATTCACGACACTGTCACCCAGGCAATTGTGCTGGGTCATCACGTACCCGCCAATCATCCTGCGTGCTTCCCTGATATACATCTGGTGGGGGAAGTTACCATTGTCGGTAAATTCATCGGCTGCCCAGCCCCACGACAACATCTGGTCCCGAAGACTTACAGGGAGAGCCTCATCGTGCCCGAGAAAATACAGCAGTTCCTTTGTGTAATCCTCCACGTTATCGGCAATCTGTTTTCTCACGGCATAGCTGCCCTCAGGGTAAGCATAGTTCATCCCAATTCCATCGGTCGACATGGGCCCTTTATTATTTATATCCGTCTTTCCGTTAGGCATGGGGGAAATAATAAGATAGAGTTGACCAAGGTTTTGCTTCCACCCCTGCTCTTCCCTTTTCGTAATGACACGCCTGAGAAGTTCGAATTTAGCCGGATCATAATCCACGGGTCGAGTTACGGCTACCATGTTCGATGTATCCTGCGTCAGGCATAGCCGGTAATTATATGCCTGGACAAGGGTATCACCCGTTCCCCGGGGGGCAACGCCAACGGCCTGTATACCCCAGCAGAGTCCGCTCGAAGGATCACCCGGTTTGATATACGGATCGATGCTGTCAGGAAACTGATGGGCCTCCCTCAACTGTACGCCGTTATAGGTCTCACCATAAGTGTCGTTCGACTCCCTTCCTACCGTATACGAAACACCGGCAGCAGCCATCAGGTCGCCTTCATAGGAACAATCGATAAAGTAGGACCCCGTAATCGTACGGTTGGTCGAAGCCGAAGGAGCTGATGACTGTTCCAGTTTAACCGATTCAATCCGTTTCTTCTTCATGTTAACCCCGGTGAGCCGGAAATCATAAAGCACGTCAACACCCGCTTCTTTAATATATTGGTTGAAGACATCTTCGGCTACATGCGGCTCGAATTTCCAGGCTTCGAGCTTCCCGTAATGATCACCAAGACGACGGTAGAAATTGCGGGCAAGACCGGTCACGGCATATTTGTTACCGATATCGGTCTGACCAAGTCCTCCGCTGCTGAGTCCCCCAAGGTGGTTTCCAGGTTCAACGAGAAGAACATTCCTGCCCTCAAGACTGGCAGAATACGCGGCAATAACCCCTGCAGAGGTCCCGCCATACACAATAATGTCGTAATCTTTATTTTCACTTTTCTGGCAGGAAGACAGGAGTATACCAACCAGGGCAATTAACATTAGAATCTTTTTCATAGATAGCGCTTTATCAAGGTGATGGAATGTACAACATATTACAGTGGTTATTCGGGCCTGGGCGGCATACCTGTCTCTGAATAATTTACCCCCAGCTTGTTGAACAGGTTAACCTGGCGGAGGACTTTCGCGTGGAAAAGATCCTGGTTTTTATCCCCGGGCTGTGTCCATGCCACTTCCGACATAGCCAGCAGGCGTGGAAAAATCATGTATTCAACCTGCCTGAAGTCAGGAATATATTCAGTCCATACATTAGCCTGTACACCAAGGATATGTTCAGCCTCCGCGGCGGTAAGCTCTTTCGGAACCGGATTATAGGCGTACACGGTATCCAGCGGAAGATAACCCCCGATAGCCAGCGGTTCGTCATCAACAGGTTTAGCCTGGTAGTGATCGAAGTAACAATAATTGCCGGGCGACATCACCACATTATGATCCATTTTTGCAGCTGCGATGCCCCCTTTTTCACCTCTCCACGACATAACCGTCGCATTGGGTGCAAGGCCGCCCTGGAGAATTTCATCCCACCCGATTATACTCCGGCCTTTGGCATTGAGAAATTTCTCCATCCGGTGAATAAAATAACTTTGTAACTCCTCTTCATCCTTAAGATTAAGCTCTTTTATCAGGGCCTGCACCCCGGGACTCTCTTTCCATTGATCCTTGATGGCTTCGTCACCCCCGATATGAATGTATTCCGAAGGGAAAACAGCCATGACCTCGGTGAGTACATCTTCGAGAAAGCTGAATGTCTTTTCTGAAGGCATATAAATATAGGGTGAAATACCCCATTCACATTTAACACCGACCTTTTCACCCGTAACACCAAGCTCCGGGTAAGCAGCAATGGCTGCCTGGGCATGACCCGGCATTTCAATTTCAGGAATCACGGTAATGAAACGATCGGCCGCATAACGGACAATATCGCGGGCCTCTTCCTGTGTATAAAAACCACCATATCGTTTTCCGTCGTATTTTAGAGGCGTGCTTGAAAAATTTCCAACCATGGTACTGTCACGCCATGCACCAACACTGGTAAGTTTTGGATATTTTTTGATCTCGATCCTCCAGCCCTGGTCTTCGGTAAGGTGCCAGTGGAAATGGTTGAACTTGTAAAGCGCCAGGTAATCGATGTATTTTTTCACGGCTTCGACAGGCATAAAATGACGACATACATCGAGGTGCATCCCCCTCCAATCAAACCGTGGCGAATCTTCAACCTTCATGGCCGGGACCGTAACGCTGCCGCCATCCTGGTTTGCGGTCAGGGCAATCTGTTCAATAGTCATCAGACCATAAAACAATCCCGCAGGTGTTCCGGAACTAATGTTAATACCTTTCCTTCCCGATTCCAGAACATAGCCCTCTTTCCCAGTCTCTTCCGGAGAGACCAATTTCAGATGTATCGTATTTATACCCGATGATTTTCCGCCTTCATCCAAAGTAAGGTTCAGCGACTGCTTCTTCCTGAGGTCATCGATAAAAATGATGGCAGCCTTTCTCACCCTCTGGTCGGGGGTTTCCAATACCATCCGCGTCGAATCATTTATTATGAAGAAGCCACTCTTCTGTTCAACCTGTGATGGCTGAGGAATAACAGCCAAAGGTTCATGATTTTTGTGGCTGCATGACATAGCCATTGTCGATACTAATAAAAATAAAGGGGTGTATTTCATGGTAGTTTAGATATAGTTATATGCAGGGCATTAATTTCAGAATAATTTTGCAGAAAACGAAATCTAATAACACAGGGGTCCATTAAACACACATGTCACCCATAAAGGCAAGGCACCTTTTTAGCATCATCGAACCAAAACACCTATATTTAAACTTTCTAAACCAACCGTTTTACAATGCCAATGATGAGAGCAAAGACAGCATTTTCCTGCCTGCCTGCACTATCGCTTTTGGTAGGTGGTTGCACCGAGCAGGGGAAAGAAGCATTTAAAATTGACAAAGCAACCCCGAATGTGGTCATCGTCACCTGGCATGATACCGGCCGGTGGTTTGGCTGCTATGGGAATGAGCACGTACATACACCGAATATTGACAGTCTGGCTGCCAGAGGGGTTATGTTCTCTAATTACTGGTCTACCTCGTCAGTTTGTTCTCCATCACGGGCGTCCATGCTGACCGGCAGATACCCGGCATCAAACGGTGTAAAAGGCCTGGCCCATCCGCCCCAGAATTATGCTCTCCATTCCGATGAACTTCACCTCTCGAAGCTTCTCAGGAATGCCGGTTACATGACTTATCTTTCTGGTTATCAGCATGAATGTCCCCACAACATGGCCGACAGCCTCTTAGGTTTCCAGGAGAAATTTCTATCCGATCCAATCCCTCCTGGTGAACAGATCGCCGATACCTTTGCCTATTTTGCCCGGCATCGCAAGGCTAACGAAGGTCCGTTCTATGCCCAGATAGGCTTTCATGAAACGCACCGGCCATTCAACTTTGGAGGGGTAAAACCTGATTCTTCAAAAGGAATTTATATTCCGCCTTATATGCAAGACACACCCGAAGCACGGGCTGAGATCTCCCTGTTCCAGGGCGCTATCAGGAAAGCCGACTCTATAACAGGCATCATCATCGATGCTCTCAGGGAAAGTGGCCAGTACAAAAACACCCTATTTGTTTTCACGGTCGACCACGGTGCTCATTTCCCACGAGCCAAAGCATCAATGTACGATCCAGGAATGGAAGTACCGCTGGTAATGTATTGGCCCGATGGCAGTATCAGCGGTGGCAAGCAGAGTGATATCTATTCCTGCCATGCCGATTTCTATCCTACCCTGCTCGATCTTATCCACCATCCTATCCCCTCCAGGGTGCAGGGTAAGAGTTTCATCAAGGCGTTTTATGAGGACAATCCCGAACCAATCAGGGATGCCATCTACGGAACCTTCATCGATGCTTACCGGTGCGTGCGCACAGAAAATTATAAGCTTATCTGGAATTTTCAACCTTCACCGAGGTATATCAATCTTCCCTATACTCTCGAAAGAACACAAAGAGCAAAAATATGGCCTTTCCATAAAAAAGACTGGCCTTACGGCGAACTTTACGACCTTGAAAAAGACCCCAATGAATTTCACAACCTCTATTTCGATCCTGACTACCAGGAGGTAGTTAAAGAACTATCAACCAAAATGAAAAACTGGATGAGAATGACCGGGGACGTGCTGCTCAACGGACCGGCCCCTACTCCGTGGTATGAACGTTCCTCTGAAACGTTGCGGGAAGAGGGCAAGTGAGGCAGTTTTCAGGATTGTTTCTCCCGATAGAAATCGGGATGGTTTACCCGATAAATAGTGGGTTCGCTGAGCTCGTCAGCCAAAGGTTATCACGGTTCATCTGGTTTTATGATGGAGCCCTACCTGTTCGGACAATGAAATCTTGAGAATTGGAATGTATTTGTGATTATAATTTGTGGAGCTAAAAAGCGAATTTTGGTACGAATGAAGACCAGTAAAAGAGAATGCCAAATTACATTATAATTTTTATATCGATAGAAACATATCAGTATGGCTTTAAAATGCATTATCAATCACATTGGTTTTCATACCACGGCTGTTAAACGTGTTCTATTACATGGCAGCGGATATTCACATTTCGACGTTCAGGATATGCAGGAGGTTGAACAGGAACAGTTCAGTAAGCGGGAGAACTGGAAAACGGTTTTTACCGGACAACTGGAGTCTGCCCAAAGTGGTTTAGGTGATTTTCTTGTTGGCGATTTTTCGGATCTGACCAGGCCGGGAACTTACCGGATTACGGTAAACGATGCCGAACACTGGTCGTATCAGTTCACCATATCTGACAGGGCGTTCGACAACCTGTCCTTTTTGTTCCTGGATTTCATTCACAACTGGCGTTCCGGCGATCATGGCCTGCACTGGAGGGATCCTTCGAATCTCGACGATGCAGTACGGTCCGACAACGGGGAACAGATTGATGTCACAGGCGGCTGGTACGATGCCGGTGATCTGCGCAAGTGGATGGTACACACAAACCTTCCCTTAAGCGGTTTTCTCGATATTTACACAAAAAAGCGGCTGAAGCGGAATGCCTTCTCCGAAGAGAAAATATCGGGTAATGACTTTATTACCGAGTCGGCCTGGGCCCTGGAATTTATGTTAAAAATGCAGGATCCTGATACAGGCATGTTTTTCGAAGATGTAGCCGGTGGTGGCAGCGCACGTGAAACGGATGATTTGAGCTGGTGGTATGAAAACCACGCCGGATGCGTGGCCGATAACAGCGAAAACCATTTCACCGACAATATGTCTTCTTCCGGCGATGAACGAACAGTGAGGGTTCGTTACAACCCCATTGCCAACTATACCACAATTTATCTCCTGCTTAAAGCTGCCAGGATCATCGGCACGCTGCTGCCGGAGTTATCAGAACAATGCCGGCATGCCGCTTTAAAAGGCTGGCATTTCATGACCGGGAAACAAAAAAGTAACGATGCATTTCATACCTGGACATCGGTTATTGCCTGGAAGCTGATGGCCGCTCTGGAAATTTATTCGGCAGGTGAACTGTCTGAAGATGATCTGAAAATATACACCGACGACCTTCTTGACCTTCAGTCGCCGGTACACGGTTTTTGGTTTATGAACAAAGAAAGGAATGACCCCTACCGCGGTATTCTTCATTCAGCCCAGCCATTGATTGCACTTGCGATGGTTCACGATCTTTTTCCCGGTAAAAAGATCGCTGAAAAAATTAAGGCATCGCTAAGCCTTTGTTCAGAGCAATATGTGATTCCCGCAACCGGAACATCACCGTTCCGTATTATGCCATACGGTTTTTATTTTGCTCCTGCCAGTGATGAGATTTACAGGTTCTTTAGCAAGGACCTGTGTTTTCGCTTTTTTATGCCCGACAATTCCGCTCAGAAGCTGAATCACGGTCTGAACGGGCACTGGATGAGCTGGTCACATGCCATGGCTCTGGCGTCCAGGATTCTCAACAGCGACAAGCTCGCTGACCTGGCATGGGCCCAGATTTACTGGGCGCTGGGAAATAATCCGGCCATGGCCAGCCTGGTGACGGGAGCAGGCTATAACAATCCGATGCCGCATAGCCGTTTCCTGGGACCTTATCCCGGGGGGTTTATGTCGGGCTTTATTGGCGATGTCAACGACAAAGCCGTACTCGATATGGAAGGCTGTGCACAATGGAATACAACTGAATACTGGAATACACCACTGGCAAATTGTATGATGGCCCTGGCTGAACTGGAGAGCATACAATAATAGGACGTGTTTGGCTAATTCCGCTCTGAAGCCTGGGGGCTCGAATGATCAGGCATCGGACTGCTCTAAATTAATATGAATCTGGTTCTTCAATCTGATTTTCCGGTTGTTAACATAGATATCGATAACCGGCCCCGACTCATTGAAAAGCTCAATGGTATTTGAGGAGATTTTTATTCCCAGGTTATTTCCCCGGAAGATGATCTTAAAACTGACAGACTCCCAGTTCTCCGGTAAACAGGGATTCAGGTGTAACCTGTCATCCAAAACCCTCAGGCCTCCGAATCCATAAACCAGTGACATCCAGGTTCCTCCCATGCTGGTTATATGGAGACCGTCACTTACTTCGTTGTTGTAGTCGTCAAGGTCGAGCCTTGATGTTTGAAGATAGAGTTCATAGGCTTTCCCGATGTCTCCGGTCTTAGCAGCGATTATAGAATGGAGACAGGGAGACAGGGATGATTCGTGTAATGTCCGGGGTTCATAAAAATCAAAGTTTCTCCTGATGGTTTCAATGTCGTAATCGTTCTCGAAGAAATACAAGCCCTGCAATACGTCGGCCTGCTTAAGGAAGCATGAACGCAGAATACGGTCCCATGACCAGTGTTGATTAACGGGTCTTTCGTTTGCCGGTAACTCCGAAGCAAGCTTTTGCTGCTTATCAAGGTAGCCTTCCTGTTGCAGGAATATTTTGAAGTTTTCCGAGTAGGGGAAATACATGTTATCGATAATATCTTTCCACTCGGCAGTTTCCTTCTCGTGGTTAAGTTTGGTTTTATCTATGATCTGCCTGTAGCAGGAAGGGTCCTTTTCGATAAGGTCGTCCAGTGATGTAAGTGTGTATTTCAAGGTCCACACCGCTATTTTATTGGTATACCAGTTATTATTGACATTATTTTCATATTCGTTCGGTCCGGTAACACCGAGGATAACATACCTTCCTTTTACATCCGACCAGTTCACTCTTTGTCGCCAGAACCGCGACAGAGCAATCAACACCTCGAGACCGTACTCGCACATATATGTCGTGTCGCCCGTATACCTGATGTAATTGTAAATAGCATAGGCAATAGCACCGTTACGGTGCAGTTCTTCGAAAGTAATTTCCCACTCGTTGTGGCATTCTTCGCCATTTACAGTAACCATGGGGTAAAGGGCTTCACCTGAATGAAAGCCAAGCTTCAGGGCATT
>DASQZK010000252.1:0-5345 GCA_035638735.1 Bacteroidales bacterium | reverse complement strand
CATTGTCCTGGGCCCTCTCTTTTTCCCTTATCAGTTCCAGGAACATTTGTTTCCGCTCTGAAATATCGGTTGCCATACTTAATATAGCAAAACAGCCCTTCCATTGCACTGTTTTTGCCACCACCTCGAGAAGAATCGGGCTGCCGTCTTTTTTTATGTGCTCAACTTCAAAAACAGCAAGACCTTGTTCTTTTAGTGCATTTATCCCCTTGCTGATTAAGTCAGCACTTTCAGGGACATTAACCTCATCAAGCCGCAAGTTCAGGAATTCTTCAGCAGGATAGCCATGCACCTCAAAGGTCTTTTGGTTGGCAAAAAGACATCGCCCGTTTTCATCGTATATGGCAATAAGGGCGGGTGCCAGATTTAGCATTTCGGCCAACAGGGCAGTTTCTTCGTGAATCTTGGTTTGTTCACTAATGTCACGGGCAATCCCGACACGCCGGATTACTTCGCCTTTATTATTCTTCACAGGCATGGTCCTGGCATTTATCCAGCGCACCAGATTATCGGGCCTGATAATCCGAAAATCAAAATCAAAAGACTGATCGGCGGCAAAATTCTTCTTAGTGATAATATCCTGTATTTTGTCCTTATCGCCGGGATGAACAGAATCAAATAAACATTGTGTCGACCCAAGGATTTCATTACAAGGAATACCCCATACTTTTTCAAAAGTATGGTTAATATAAAGCGTTCGATTTCGGTCCTCTACCCAAAAAACATCTTCAATATTTTCAGCCAGCAACCTCAAAATAGTATCATTCATGTCATCCCGAAAGATCATAGTCTTCTCTAAGTCTTCATTATGACTACGAAATACTTCTTTCATACTTCAATTTTGATACGAGTCCTCATTGTATATGATCGCAAATGTTTATCTCCGTTTTGGTTTTTAAATAGAAAAGACAGACAACTACCTGTCATTTCCAGATTTCACCTTTTCCTTACGTGTCGCCTCTTCCGGATCATTTGCAAACCTCCGGCCAACTTTGTATTATTTTCTGTTAAAAATAAGTAATCATCTTTTAAAATCAATGTAGTCCGGGTGATTTTTTACAGGCCGTGCGATTGCTGAAGAAATATCACCTCCCCTTCTTAATCAATAATCCATTTATATTAAATACCGCCCGACAGGTTTTTCATGCCAGGACGCAGATATTTATACTGCCTCTTTCCGTTTTTGTTTCTTATAAGTAAAAATTTAAAAGGTTAAAGATCTTGTAAACCCGATGGCACTTGAAGGAACAGGGGTGAGATAACATAGTGGCACCAACCATCACACATCACCTACGCATACCAGGCCAATTGCACATACAATTGGGGAAAACAATCTCTGACACTACCCCTGACTCCCCTAAAGTGGGAGAACCCCAGCCCGCAATTGCATTGGACAACCATCCCAAAACACTATATTTGCAATACCAACTACCAGACTTATGAACCTGAAAAAAATTCCTTACCTCATAGTATTGCCTTTATTATTTACAGCTCGTTCATGGTCAGACTATCATTCACCCGGAGTCGTTTATCACCCTGTTAGCGGGGCGGCCTGGCAGGTGAAACTATCCGACATCGATGGTAACGGAAAGAACGAACTAATCTGTTCAACCTACCACGGGATGGTATGCTGCAATAACCCGGATGATGATTCATTACGATGGCCTTTCGATACTGGGAGTTTCATTTTCGATCTGGACGTTGACGACATCGATAACGATGGTAAACCAGTCGGGCCGGCCATGCCGGTATAAGGACCTTTTATCGGGTGAAATACCTGGTACACAAAACTGTTTGAAAACAAAATTTACTGTATTGAAAGGTATTTCCAGGATCATTGAAACTCTGCCGGCAGAGAACCCCGGACAACACCAGAGTAAAAAACCTGTGAAGAGGATTTGCAAAAAAATTATTTGCAGGTCAACAAAACATAATATATATTGGTTTTAACCCAATAGGAATTTTTCCGGATACGTAATACCGTTATGGATGAATTCCGAAAAAACCATCATTTTTACCAATGAACCCCGGAAAACCCAACCTAAACTGGAAGGAAATTAATGCATTACTGGAAAAGCTAAGGGCTGACTATCCCGAAAACGATACTGTCAGATCCCTTGACCGTGAATTGCACTTTCAACCTCCCGGTATTAAGATCACGCATTCAAAAACCGAAGATGTCTTAAAAGAGATTGAACCGTCCATTGCCAGGATTATCAGGCTAGCCGAACCGGCTCTCTTGGAGCTGGATGAAGACTATACCATCCTGGGGGCAAATTCTCGCTCGGCTGAAATTACCGGAACCAACATCAGGGATCTTTACAGGAAAAAATTCACAGATTTTATCCTGCCCGAATACACTGAATTTTTTATCAGCAAGGCCGGGCTGCTTTTGAAAACGGGCTTAACCCAGCCCATGCGTATAGATATCAGAGATGCCAAAGGAAAGATCCATAACGTTTTTTTATACGGCAGTGTTACGGAAGATGGAAACCATTACCGACACATCAGGTTTCAGTTTATCGATTTTGATGAACTGCTGCCGCATCTTTTTCCTCACCTTGTCAGGAAGAGCACTATTTTTGGCATATCATTCCCCAAAAACCGGTCACTTGTTTACGAACTCGACAGGGAAGGTCGGGTTACCGCTATTAACAAAACTTTCGAAGAAGTCCTCGGTTACAAGCCGTCTGAAGTAATTGGTCGAAAATATACTGAGTTTGTCAGTTCTGAGGAACATCATGACCTTCTAAAGGAATACGACAACGTCAGAAGAAACAAAAACCTGTCCGTCAAGAACTATCACCTTATGCATAAGTCGGGTAACCGGATAAGTTTGAATTGCACGTCATATACTACCACCAGAGAAAATGGTAAGAAATCACTGGTCATCATCTCCGATGAGACCATGAAGGCCATGGATTCCGAGGAAGAACTCAAGCGGATTAAGTTACTGCAAGATATTATTTTCAGCCATCTTCAGGGCATGGACGTTTATATGATCGATACCGACATGCGCTTTCTCTATGCCGCCGGTAAAGAGAAAAATAAGTTCAGCCTTACTGATGACGATTTCATGGGCAAAACCATCCATGAAATATTGCCGCCGCGCACCCAGAAAACCCTGATTCCTCTATATCGTGATACTCTCAAGGGGAATTCTGCTAAACGGGAGATTCACTTCTCCGGACAGGTTTTCGAGCTTACCACCAGCCCGGTAAAAAATCAAAACGGGGAGGTAATGGCAGCGGTTATCATCTCCAAAAATATTACCAGGGAGAAAGCCAACCACAACCAGTTGCGTAAAGCCAAGCAGGAGGCAGAAGCAGCCGATAAGGCCAAATCGATGTTCCTTGCCTCTATGAGCCACGAAATCAGGACTCCCCTGAACACCATCATCGGCTTTTCAAGCCAGCTGAAAAAAACAGAATTGAGTGACGAACAGAAAAAGTATATAAAAATTATCCGCGATTCCTCCGACCAGCTTATAAATGTCGTCAATGAACTCCTGATCATCTTCAAAATAGGAATGGGACGCGTGTTTATCGACAAAGCCCCGTTCAGCATCCGCGATATGTTCGATGATATATGTGAAATTTTTGAACCGGAAGCCGGTAAAAAAGGACTTGACTTCAGTTGTAAAGTCTCCCGCAAAGTGCCCAGGTATGTTGTTGGCGATCTCTTCAGGATGAAACAGGTGCTTATCAATATCGTCGGCAACGCTATTAAGTATACCGATAGCGGCACCGTTAAGCTGACCGCAAGGGTTTTGGAAAACAAGAAAAGAAAAATTTACCTTAATTTTGACATCAGTGATACCGGCATCGGGATTCCTGAGGATGAACTGCCTTATATCTTCGATGAGTTCAGGCAGGCTCAAAATCTTGAGAGTAAAAAAAGAAACGGCACCGGGCTTGGCCTCACCATTACCCGGAAACTGGTGGAGTTGCAGAAAGGAAGGATCAGTGTTAAAAGTACGCTGAACAAAGGAACAACCATTGTCGCCACCCTGCCCTTTCAGAAGACAAGGGAAAAAGACATCCCCAGAAAAACCAACCTCTACGATATCAGGCACAGACTTCTGCAGGGTAAACGCATCCTCCTCGTCGATGATGATGAACAAAATTTAGTCCTTGCTGATATGCTGTTTAAGGAATGGGGCATGAAATATGACATTACTGCAGATTCCGAAGACGGGATTGAACTGACCAGAATCAACAAGTACGACATTATCATGCTCGATATCCACATGCCCAAAATCAACGGTATAGAACTGATGAAGATGATTCGCGAAGATTCCCGAAACCCAAACTCCGATTGCAACATTATCACCATCACAGCGAATATCCTTCAAAAAGATCTGAAAAAATACCTCTCTTCGGGCTTTGACGACTATATCCTGAAACCCTTCCGTGAAGAAGAATTATACAGCAAGATCTGCCGCGTCCTCGAAATTGACATTCCGGATACTGATCATCAATCTACCGACACTCCAGCCATGGAGATTTCATCCCCGAAAGATGAAGATGAATACGATTTAAGCGACCTGTTGGCCACTGCAAAAGGTGATAAAGATTTTATTAACCGTACAGTCCTTTCCTTTACTGATAATGCCAGGATGGGATTAAATACCATGAAAACCGGCCGTGGCGAGAAAAACTGGGATGACACAGGCGAGGCTGCACATAAATTAATTACCGCCTTCCGCTATTTTAAATGTCACCAAATCGTTGAGAACCTGATAGCCATTGAGAACATGGCTTTACACACCCGTGAATACGACCATTTACCTCAAAAAGTAAATGAAACCATCCCGTTAATAGAAAAAACGTTACAAAAAATAACCCAACAATTTAACCTGCATACAATTTAAGGAGAAAAACATCTGAAATACATTTAAATTATCGTAACTTATATGCACATTTTTGTATTTTTGCAAAAGAAATGATAAGGCCAGGAAAATGAACAGAATACTTGTTATTGATGACGATACCTTTATTTGCAATATCCTGGAAAAACTTCTTTCCGATGATGGCTTCAAGGTAGATACCGCCTTTTCCGCAGCCAGTGCTGATAAAAATCTCAAGAAAACCAAATACGACCTTATAATTTGTGATTTCCGGCTACCCGATAGTGACGGGATTAAGATGCTGGAAAAAATCAAATCGCACGATCCCGATATTTCTGTCATCATTATTACCGCTTACGCCGATGTGAGAATCGCTGTCAAGCTGATGAAGCTCGGTGCTTCCGACTACGTCACCAAGCCCCTTCAGCAAGATGAACTGCTTGAGATTGTAAATAAGACCATCTCAAGGAAAAAGACAGACAAGAGAGAAACCTTT
>DASQZK010000251.1:0-4269 GCA_035638735.1 Bacteroidales bacterium | reverse complement strand
CAAGACTCACACCTCCCGACGGATTAGCACCGCTGTGACAACCAAGGCAGTTGGTTTCTATGAGCGGCCAGATCACTCCGGCGTAGGTAATTGTTGAGGTGGTATCACAGACCTCACCACAGTCTTCATCGGGAGCGCCATAACTTATCCAATTATAAATGGAATCAATCTGTGCCGATGTAAGCGGATCATAAGGGAAAGGCGGCATTTTATCTTCCCCACCGCCGGTTGTGATCACGCGGTACAATTTGCTTTCATTTGGCTGGCCGGGTCTGACGGCCTGCATAATGCTTGAGTAACTGGTTGCTATAAATTCATTTTCACCGGATGTACCATCATGGCAACCCGAGACAGCGCAACTCGACTGTATTACCGGGAAGATATCTCTCTGGAAACAGGCTCTTGGATTGATATAAGCACCCGTATCGGGAGGTGGAGGCGGAGGCGAAGTTGTATCAATGCAGGTTGTATTTTGTGCCCCCTGTAAGATCCATATCCTGATTTTTGTCCGGTTATCCAGGGAAAGTGGCTGATCAGGCGGCATCATACCCTCCGACCATATCGCACTCAGGGCGGTATAAGCCGGACTCGACTCGGGCTTATCGGGCGTTACCGCTTCCATTATGTGCTGGTAATCGGTAAAAATATAGTGTGATTCGCCTCCGCCTCTGCCGTCGTGGCATCCCGACAAAGCACAACTTGTCTGGAAGACAGGCAGAACATCGCTTTCAAAACAAATTTCGGGAAGGCCGGTAATACCGGAAGGATCATGTTTGCAGGAAAATATCCCTGTCATCATAAACAGCGATATCAACAGTATGACAACCCCTGAAAGAACCAGATTTTTTATTTTCATAAATTTGCGCGTAAGTGTGAGGTTAATTTTTAACACTATTTTACGACAGTCGGTTTAATAACGGACAGTGGGAAATGCAAATATCCTCTAATTTATATTGAATCTAAAAAAATACGGGCTTTTTACCTGCAGATGGAGAAAAAATTTCTATTTCATTTTTTCCTGAAATTGCTTTCCATGTATTTCGCGACCTTTGCTAACTACACTATCAGTAATTTCCTCGATATCGTGTTTTGACGTTCTGAAGTTTACAATGCAGCTACGGAGACAAAATTTATCGGAAATGACAGCATTGGAAAGGAAGACCTCACCGTTGGCCTGAAGCTCATCAAGAAGGGTTTCATTCAGTTTGTTGAGATAATTTTTACGCTCTTCTTCTTCAAGGTCCAGGTCGACAGGCGTGAACCGGAAGGTGGTAATACTTAGATTTTGGGATACGGCCTCCAACTCGGGATGTTTATCAGATAGTTCAAAGAGGTACTTTGAAAGGTTGATATCGTCCCTGATCATATCTATATAACCCTGCCTCCCTACCTGTTTGAGGGCCATCCAGACTTTCAGCCCCCGGAAACCACGTGAATTTTGCAAACCGAATTCATAATAGTTTACCGATTTTTCTTCGTCACTTCCAAAATGGTAGTATTCCGGATGTAAGCTAAAGGTATTCATGAGGTGTTGCGGGTTCTTTATTAAGGTACAACCCGCTTCGAGTGGGGCATAAAGCCACTTGTGAGGATCGATGGCAATTGAATCGGCTTCAGACATGCCTTCGAATAAAGGCATGAATTCCGGAACTGCGGCAGCAGGGATACCATAGGCCCCATCGATATGAAACCACAGGTCGTATTTTTTACAGATTGCAGCAATGGCAGTCATATTGTCTACTACGCCGGTACTGACATCTCCTGCGTTACCATTGACAAAGAAAGGTTTTTTGCCGGATTCAATATCCTTCTTTATGGTCTGGTCAAGAATATTGGTATTCATCCTGTTATCCTTTTCAATGGGAATATAACGGATAGCATCGAGGCCGTGGCCAAAAAGTATGGCCGCTTTATCCATCCACGCGTGGGTTGCCTTTGAGCAATAAATGGTCATTTCGGATCCGACATTTAACAACCCGCTTTCCCTTAGGCTTCCGGGCGACTTAGCACTACGTGCAGCAAGAAACGCAGTGAAATTAGCCATGGTCCCGCCACTCACAAAAATACCGCCCCAACCTTCAGACAGGTTAATAAAATCTGCCAGCCATCTAACAGCCTGCTTCTCGACTTCTGTTGCTACCGGGCTCATCATATTGGCACCTACATTGGCATTAATTGCCGCTGCCAACAGATCTGCCAGCGATCCCACCGGGGCAGGCGAAGAGGTAACATAACCCATGAATTTTGGATGCCCGTTATATAATGAATGGTTGATGAGGAGTTCAGTTATGAAATTTACTACTTCTGCAACCGGTGCCCCGTTATCCGGTAACCGGGAATCACCTAAAAGTTCACGAACCCGTGAAGGTTTCAGACCAGTGGTAATCTTCCTCCGGTCTATGGTTGCGAATAATTCCGAGATGGTGTCTATCAAACGATAACCTAATTTGCGGAACTCTTCCTTTTCAATCTCGATGGGGGTCTGACGATAACTAGTCATAGGAGGCAAGACTTAATAGTTCACAAACAACTGCACGATATATCTGCCGGGAGGCAGCAATTTCTAGAGATTGTTACAGACCGTATGTGTGTTCAACAGGAATAAGTTGGAAATGTTTAATCGGGAGATAGTGATTATTTGTTATTCTAACGTACCACTTGCCCTGCAAGGCATGGTTTTAAAGAGGGTGGAAAGGAGATAACACAACTCATTGTGTAATTAATACACATATATGGTTATTAATTACACAGTTAAAACCACGATTCCCGGGAAAGGTGATACATCAGAATGCTCCACCTTCGTCGTTAAATACAACGCGAGCGGAGCATCTGTTTTAATTTTTCTGTTTAGATGGTTTCCCTGGAAACAGTCTGAGTCTGATTATAAGTAATCGTTGTCAAAGACATTTTTCGAATGGTCAACGTTCGAATCCGTAAATTATTTGAACCATCCATCAACCATTGACTTGTTTTCCTGGTACCATTCTTTAGCGCCCTGTTCTTGATCTTTCTCACGAATTTTCCCCATCAGGTTGTAAAGCTGATCTTCAGTAAGGTTAAAGTTTTCAAAGAAAGTAGCAGCTTTAGGCATATCTTCCTTAAAACCCCGTCTTGATATGATGGCACACACGTCCTTCGGAAAAATGTTTTTGGGATCCTTAAGGTATTTTAAATCCAGGTTAGCCCACATAAAATGAGGTTTCCATCCGGTCACTACGATCCATTCATTATTTTTAATGGCTTTTTCAAGGCTGGCCACCATAGCAGGGCCGCTTGAGGTGACTTGCCGAAAATCGAGATTATAGGCTTTAATGGCTTTTTCTGTACTCTCGTGAATTCCGGCGCCGGCGCCGATGCCGATAATTTCGCTATCGAATTTATCTTTATAGTCATTTAATTGTGGTATGGAGCTGATTGTGACGTAATCGGGCACAACCAGTCCGGTGGTCCCTTCACTGAATGCTTCTCCCAGCTTAACAAGCTTATCCCCGTATTTTGCCCAGTAATCTTTGTGTGTATTTGGCAACCAGGCATCCAGGAAGACATCACCTTTTGAGTTCGTTTTCGATAACTCACCGTATATCAGGCCCGGCTCCAGGTTTGTTAATTTCACATCAAACTTATTCGCCTCCAGGGCGGCTTTTGCAAGATAGGTGAAAGCTATACCTTCAGCCCAATTGGGGTAGAGAATACTAACCATTGGTTTTTCTTCCGATTTCTTATTATTCCCGCTACCGGAACATGAGCTTACCATAATTATCATGCTCAGGATAAGCAAAATACCAACTATTTTTCTTGTTGCAGAGTCATACATAATTTCAGATTTTTTTATTTTACTTATTTTTTATTCGCAAAAGATTGGGTAATCCTATCGAGGATTATAGCAAGAATGACAATGCCCAGTCCCGATTCAAATCCTTTGGCAATATCATTCTGCTGGATACTTTGATATACAATACTGCCCAATCCTCTGGCGCCCACCATGGAAGCAATAACAACCATGGACAGGGCCAATAGTATAACCTGGTTGACCCCGGCGAGGATCGTAGGCAATGCCAGTGGCAGCTGTATTTTGAACAGTATTTGACTGTCTTTAGCACCAAAGGCCCTACCGGCTTCGATAACATCCTTCTGCACATTTTTTATTCCCAGGCTGGTAAGACGCACGGCCGGTGGTAGCGAGAAGATGACGGTGGCAAAAACCCCGGGCGTATTTCCCACACTAAAGAAAAAGATGGCAGGAATCAGGTAAACAAATGCCGGCATGGT
>DASQZK010000250.1:0-5350 GCA_035638735.1 Bacteroidales bacterium | reverse complement strand
CACCAAAACCCGCACTAAACCACACCCGGCATTTAACTCACCTAATCCGGTTGGTTTCCCGCCGCAGGACGTAGAATTTGCAAACAACACTCTGTTTGCCGGTTCTGTTTCCTGGGATTTTGGTGACGGTTCCAACGTAAGTACCGAAATGAACCCTGTTCACACATACACCCAGGCCGGTACCTATACTGTAACACTAACAGCTACAAATGAACTTGGTGATTCTGTTCTCCAGAAAACCGATTTTGTCAAAATCAATGAGAGACCCGAATTACCCGTTGGTGAAATGCTCTATGGGGGTAATATGGAAGATCCAAACCTCTGGAATATCACCAACCTTAACGAAACGTCTTCGACAACAGCTACCTGGAACTACACCGGTGATTCACCCATCGAAGGGGAAGGCGGTTGCCTTTATCTCTCCGGAGCTGCCCTCAACAACCAGTCGCAGTACGCTATCTGGCAACCTATTGAACTAAATGCCGATTCAGCCTATAATTTTAACGCAGCCTTTAAAGCCCTTACCGAAATCAAAAATTTCTGGGCTGAAGCATTTATTGGAACCGAACCTCCGGTAGATGGCGAAGATTATGGCGCCGATTCAATAAAAATTGCCATGTTCAGTTCATGGGCAGATTGTAACGGAAGTGCCGTTGATGGTACATACCAAAGTGATGGCTGTATCCTGATGCCCGATTTCAGCCCGGAAGAAACAGGAACATACTACTTCGTATTAAAAGTTGGCTGTATCGACTGGGAAAATAATCCTGTGGCATTTGAAGTGCTCCTTGATGATGTTTCACTGCAGGAATCCAAAAATGTTCCAAAACCGGCAGCCGATTTCTTTACCGATGTCACATCGGGTCCTGCGCCACTGACAGTATACTTCACCGACCTTTCAGTTAATGCCACGGAATGGAGCTGGGACTTCGGCGACGAAACTACCAGTACGGAACAACATCCGTCACATACCTACAACGATTCCGGAACCTTTACGGTGCGCCTGGTTGCTATTAACCAGACACTGTCTGACACCATGATTGTCGAAAACCTCATCGAAGTTAGTAGTACTGAATCAATATTTGATCAATACAAAGAAACTTTGAAGGTTTATCCGAACCCATCCAACGGGATGATCAGGATTGCTGTTCCCGCTAATCTTGAGGGTAATCTGACCGTCACGAATGTGCTCGGTTCAAAGGTCTACGAACAAGAAGTTCATGGTGACAGGAGTCTGATTATGCTGGAAATTGAGAAACGTGGTTTGTACTTTGTGAAACTGCAGACATCTGACAAACAATATATTAGTAAAGTAGTAATTGATTATTAGTTTTTCATTGGCAGTTAGTTAGAATGGCCGCAGGTCCGGTATTGAAAAATACGGGGTCTGCGGTTCTCTTTATCTAAATTAAGAGTATAAATTAAAGCAGTATTATTACTTTTAGTCTATTGCTTAATTTGAACAAAAAATGAAAAAAGTCCTGTTTTCAACCATAGGCTTGCTTCTGGCGGCTTCGATGTGCGCACAAACACTGGATCAACAAATTGATGACATCATTGCTAAAATGATCACCAGTGAAAAGATCGGGCAGCTGATCAATAATACGTTTTTCACGACAGGTGATAATACCAGGCTTGGTATCCCGGGGTTCCAGATGAGTGATGGTCCTCACGGTGTAAGGTTTGGCGGAGCAACGGTTTTCCCGGTGGGCATAGCCATGGCGGCCAGCTGGGATACCGGTCTTATCCAAAGAACCGGGACCGCCATGGGTGAAGAGTTCTTTGGTTATGGCAAACACCAGCAACTTGGCCCATGCCTGGACTTATGCCGTGATCCGCGGAACGGGAGGAGCCCGGAGTCATCGGGCGAAGACCCCTATCTTTCAGGGCAAATAGCCGCGGCTGTCACCAGGGGAATCCAGCAGACACCAGTCATTGCCACCGCAAAGCATTTCAACCTGGTTAACCGGCAACAATACCGGAATAACAGTAATATCACCATATCCGAACAGATGCTGATGGACCACTATGGCTATAACTTCCGCATGGCTGTCCAGGAAGGCGGCGCATTGTCGGTCATGAATGCCTATAACCTCATCAATGGCGCCCACTGCTCTGAAAATGAACTGCTGCTTCAGACCATCCTCCGCGATCGATGGGGGTTCCCGGGCTACGTTGTTTCAGACTGGGGAGCCGTGCATAATTCCGAAAAAGCCATCAAAGCAGGGACCGATATCTGTATGGGATCGTCACATTATGAGAATGACCTGCTGAATTTGCTCAATAGCGGCGCAATAACGGAAGAAACATTGAACAGAGCCGTTCACCGCGTCCTTAAGGTGAAAATGCTTTCAGGTATGATGCATAATTACCCGAAAGCTAAACCGGAACTTATCAACTCAACAAAGCATCAGCAACTGGCACTCGAAGCAGCCAGGAAAGTGATGGTGTTATTAAAAAACCAGGATAATATCCTTCCCCTGGAGAAAGATAATATACACAAAATCGCTCTTATCGGTCCTTCGGCCAACAAGGCCCAACTTGATGGTTTCGGCTCCTCGTGGGTCGAACCAGTGTATACGGTTTCGCCACGTCAGGGACTCGAAAAGCTAATTGGCAGCAGCAAGGTTACCTATGCCTTTGGATGTGATATCAACTCTGCAGATACAAGCGGCTTTGCATCTGCGCGATCAGCGGCTATAGGGTCTGATGTGGTAATATTTATCGGCGGACTTGACGATACCCAGGAAGGCGAAGGGTATGGCGACAGACCTGAATATGACCGCGCAGGCGGTTCGGTAATGCTTCCGGGAAAACAGCAGGCCCTGATTAATGAACTGTCAAAAGTGAATAAGAATATAATAGTTGTCCTTGAAAGCGGTGGTATTTGTGCTGTTAACAACTGTATCGATAATATTAAGGGCCTGGTCTATGCTTTTTATCCTGGCGAGGAAGGCGGAAATGCCATCGCGGAAGTGTTGTTCGGACTGTATAATCCTGGAGGAAAACTTCCTGTCACTATGCCCAAAAACGACAGCCAGATGCCGGAATGGAACGATAACTTCAACGATGATTACGGGTGTGGTTACCGCTGGTATGATGAAAAAGGATATGTTCCCGAATTTGCTTTCGGATTCGGACTGAGTTATACGACCTTCACTTACACCAATATTTCCACTTCACAATCATCCTATGTCGCCGGACATCCAGTCGAAATCTCATTCGATATCACAAATACCGGCCAGGTAGCCGGCGATGAAGTCGGTCAGTTATACATCGCATATAATAATCCCGATAAATGGATGCCAAAAAAGGAATTAAAAGGATTCCGACGGATAACCCTGCAACCCGGGGAAACCCGGCACCTTAAGTTCATACTCACAGCCGAGGACTTTTATTACTGGGACGAATCATCCGGACATTACACAGTGCCTGATGGTAACTTTACTGTAAAAGCCGGCGGTTCATCCGACAACCTCCCTTTACAGGCAACATTCGACCTGGTACCCGGAACAAAAAGACCCGACCTGAAAATCACAAGGCTGTTTACCATACCCAGGTTTCCGGTCGAAAATGATACGGTTCGTTTTCTGGCCCTGGTAAGAAATCCCGGGGCAGAAGATATTCACGCTGGCCAGGCTGTTGACATAAATTTTTATGTAGATGATCTCCCCTTTGCCTCTGCTAAATTTACTAATGTATCAATACCAGCTGGCGGCATGGCCATGATCGAAGCCAACAACGGGTTTTGGATAGCCGGAAATGTTGATACCGTTATGGCCTCAGCAACAGTTGATCCTGACAATAAACTCATCGAATCCATTGAAACCAATAATCATATCGACCAGGAAGTTGTCGTTACCGACTCTATAACGGCTCATTCAAATGTCAATCTTGCATTGTTTAAACCTGTGTGGGCCACCTCGTCAGAAAACGCAGAACTATTACCGGAAAATGCAGTCGACGGGAATGCCGGCACCAGGTGGGCATCGGCTTTCAGCGATCCGCAGACGTTTGTAGTTGACCTTGAAGGATTATACGATATTAACCGGATAAGAATCCAGTGGGAAACAGCTTACAGCAGATCATTTCTGATAAGTGCCTCACAAGATTCAGCCGAATGGATTGATGTTATTAATGAGGATAACGGAGACGGCGGAATAGATGAAATCACAACTGATGTAAAAGCCAGGTATCTGAAGTTTGAAGGTCTTCAGAGGGCAACTGACTATGGCCATTCATTCTGGGAATTTGAAGTTTACGGTTCAGCCGCCGGCGGGGGCAACGGTATCAACTTGCAACCCGGCGAAACACAGGAAGAAGTTCATATTTTTCCGAATCCGGCAAGTGATAAACTCAATGTATACTTCAGCCAGGACAATGAAAAGAGAAAAGTCGGGATTTTTAACATCTACGGGCAACAGGTCTTTACGCATCACCTGGCGGGCCCGGGCAATATAGATATCCGGTCGTTAAAACCCGGGATATACCTCCTTAGAATTTACTCTGATCACCACCGTGCAAACACATTTCGTTTTATTAAAGAATAAAGAGTATGTGTAATAAATACACATTACCTGTATAATTTTTACACAATAAAAAATATCAACCTGCGGATAGTTCCACTAAAGAAATTGCTCTAACTTTGCACAAATGCGTAAGTTATGAAGAAAATAACTTTCAAACGAAGCCGGTATCTCCCCGACCTTTCCAGTCCGGGCAAAAAACGACTTTTCAGGATTATGAACACCATATTGCTTATTGGTGTCGCCGCACTGGTTGCCGCCTTCCTTATTCTCTTAAACAACCTGGAAAAAGCCGATAATGTTGTTATCCTGACTGTCCCCTTATTCTTCATGGGCATTGCCCTGATTACGATTTATTATTACGGTTACGCCCGGAGTGAAAGAAGGAAAAGGAAATCCGGCTATTTTGACAAGGAGACATCATACTGAGTTTTCCACGACCGACCTGTGTTTTCACCGGGATTAAAGGCAAAGGTTTCCGCTCAGCCGTATCATTTCCGCCAACCAAATTGAAAAACGACTGTTATCCTGTAAAGCTTTTATTGGAAAATCTTTTAAACATTTGCCGGATATGGACCTACAACTTAAAAACAAGACAGCTTTTATCAGCGGGTCAGGTAAAGGCATCGGTTTCGCCATCGCTGCAAGAATGGCCCGAGAAGGTGCCAATGTTATTCTGAACGGCAGAACGGCAAAAAGCGTGGATGAAGCGGTACACAAACTAAAAACTTCAAACTACGAGGGATCGGTATCGGGTCTAGTCGCAGACTTTGCCAAAAAAGATGAAATTGAATCGCTCATTTCCAAACTGCCGGATCTGGATA
>DASQZK010000249.1:0-4594 GCA_035638735.1 Bacteroidales bacterium | reverse complement strand
CCTTTTAATGATCTTATTTCATTACCCTTCCTGATGTCAAGTGCCGAAAGGTTATTGACATCCTTTACATTACTGCCTACTACCCATACCTGCGCTGATGAATTGTCGACCAGCGAGGACATCAGTCCGGTCAGGAAGATAAAAATGCCCGTCTGCTGGCCGATCAGAAAAATGGCAACGATAACACCCACGGCGGCACCAATAGTCTTTGTTTTATCATAGAACATGAAGCGAAAGGCTGTTCTGAGCATATCTCCAGGTTTTAATTACGACGTTTAATAAATACATTTACCCGTTCACCAATGAGCAGGGGTTTGGCCATACGGTTAATCCTGACCTTAATTTCCCTGACCCGCCTGTCATTGAATTCAGAAGGTTTATCGGAGAATATGGATTTTTCGTTGAGTTGGGGGGAAGTAAAAACCACCGTGCCTGAGGCAACAGTATCTTCACGGCCAAAAGGAACCACCATAACCTGTTGACCTTTTTTGACGAATTCGGCAAACAACTCATCAATTTCCGCCCTCACACTCAGAGGGCCCGACGGGGAAAAGTCGCCCAGGGCCTGGTAGGCCCGGACCGGATCACCCCTGGTAACGTCAAGGCTGAGCACCGTGCCGTCTTCGGGTGCAGTAATGAATAATTTACTGTATTTTATGGCCGATTCGGAAAATTCTTTTTTCAGAACTTCGAGCTTGCCTTCCTGACTTTCCTTGTTCAGACGGGCTTTCTCCAGGTCGCTCGCGGCTTGCTGGTATTGCAACCTGGCGTCGTCAAGTTTTTGACCACTTTCTGCATGGTTCGTCCAGGCATCCTTTATGCGCTGGTAATATGACGTTTTGTTTTTCAGTGCTTCTTCAGCCATACTGATGCTGTTGACAGCTAATTTGACCGCTGTTTCGGCAGCCCTGATCCGGGCACGGGTCTTCTCCAGCCCGGCTTTTTCTTCCCTGTGATCCAACGCCAGTATCGTGTCTCCGGCAGCCAGTGTGTCTCCCTCAGAAACGTCCAGGGAAGATACAATACCATTTCTCTCGGAGGTCAGGCTTATCCTGTCGTTTAACGGTTCAATTTTTCCATAGCCTGAAATGATGTTTACAGAATCAATACTTACCTTTTTGGTGACCGGATCTTTTTTCTTCGATCCGCAGGAAGGCAGCAGGAGAATTACTACACTAATAGCGGCAATGATTTTTGTGAGTCTGTACATATTCGGTTGTTTATCGTTATAAAGGCCGGAATCTCTTTCCGGCAAAATATACGCTGGTTATTCTTTAAGTTTTCCGTCAATAACGTTGATAATTTTATCGGCATATTTCTCTAGCCGCGTATCGTGGCTCACGACTAATACGGCTTTTCCTTCCTCCGACGATCTTTTAAGTTCTTCCATCACCACCTCAAGGGATTTTCCGTCGAGCGAGGCTGTGGGTTCATCACACAGCAGGATGTCCGGATCACCAACAAGGGCCCTGGCCACACCAATGCGTTGCTGCTCTCCCCCGGATAGTTCCCCGGGGAACGATTTCACTTTTTTCGCCAGTCCCACCTTTTCGATCATTTCTCTTGCCCTGGCTTCTGCCTTTTCGCGGTTCTTCATGGAAAGAAGTGCCGGAAAGGCAACATTTTCAAGAATACTCATGGGTTTGATGAGATTAATGTTCTGAAATACAAAACCGATGTGATGGAGCCTGAGCCTGGTTCTTTCATCATCTTTGAGGTTGCCCAGGTTAATGTCGTTAATAAAGATGTCGCCTGAAGATGGTTCTTCGATGCCTCCCAGGAGTAACAACATCGTAGTTTTACCGGAACCCGAAGGCCCCAGGATTAGTACGAGCTGCTTTTTGAAAACCTCGAACGAAGCCTTATCGAGCGCTGTAATAATTTCATCACCACTCGGATATTGTTTGGATACATTCTTTAACTCGGCTACTTTTTCCATACAGGCTGCTGGTTACGTTTTGCGTACTGGACCGTTCAATATTTTTTATCCACTTATTTATTAAAATTTCATACCAACGGGAATAAAACAATAACCGGGAGCTGTCTAATACTTTGACTGACAATAGGAAATACCTGTAAATTAAAAGTGACTGAAGATCCGGGGGTGAAAAAATCAATGCAAACTGAGGAATAAAATCCGCAGTATATGGTCGTCCGACAGCACTTTAATTATTTGATATATCGGGAATAGCATTTAAACGTATGGCCGGTTATAAGCCGATGCGAACGGAATCAGGGATGGATGGCCTGGCAGGAGGACTGGTATACAAATTTATCGTATTTTTGGGTTTTCTTTTTTGGAAACACAACAGGTTGCAAGGTTTCTTGCGGATTAGTATTAGCATTTATATGAAAGCAGCCAGTTTTTTTTTAAAATATCTAAGGTACCGGTTGACCGCAGGACATCGCAAAGGTTATGGTATTCATTCACCGTTTATGTTCAGGTTTGTTTCCGAGGTTATCTATGGGAACATAGAATCGGACCGGTTGGGAAAGGTCATCCGCTGGCATTCCTCGTTGAAGAAAGACAGCCTGGTACTGGGATCGGGACATCACGGAGCCGGCAGTCATGCAGGGAAAAGCGGTAGCCGTCGTCTATCTCATTTTGCCAGGCATTCATCGGTGCGTGTTAAATATGGACGGCTTCTTTACCGTATGGCAGACTATTTTCGGCCCGGGGAGATTCTCGAGTTGGGAACCGGGGCCGGCATAAGCACCGCTTACCTGGCTGCTGCTGTTCCGAACACAAAAATCATCAGTGTTGAAGGCGAAGCCGACAGGTCGCAATATGCACAGCAGTCGTTTAATGATATGCATTTTCCGGAGGTACACTTTGTAACGGATGATTTTGATAACTTTTTGTCAACATACCAGCCTTCCGGTAATCCCTGGCTGGTCTTTATTGACGGTAACCACAGCTATGACGCCACGTTGCGTTACTGCCACAAGCTCTTTGAACAGGCTAAGCACGACAGCGTTTTCATCATTGACGACATACACTGGTCGAAAGGTATGGAAAGAGCCTGGCAGGAAATTGCAGCAGACCCGGCTGCCGTATTGAGTGTTGATCTCTTTTTTATGGGGATCATTTTTTTTAGAGAAGGTGTTGTACGTCAGGATTTCATTATTAATTTTTAAACCATTACGGTTTTGAATTAATGTTTATATAATTAAATTCGTAGAAATTTAGTAATCCACACAAAATGGATAAAATTATTCAACTTGAGAGTATTGTCAAAAACTACTGGGTAGGCACCATTGTTGTCAAGGCTCTGCAGTCTGTATCCCTTTCCATTAACAGGAATGAATATGTTGCTATCATGGGACCATCGGGTTCGGGTAAATCGACACTAATGAACCTGATTGGTTGTCTGGACACTGCTACCAGTGGGAAATACATTCTTAACGGCACCGATGTGAGTAAAATGGACGACAACGAACTTGCCGATGTCAGGAACACGGAGATAGGTTTTGTTTTTCAGACCTTCAACCTGCTGCCGCGGTATACGGCACTTGAAAATGTGATGCTACCGTTAATCTATGCCGGGAAATCCAAATCGTTCCGGGAAGAGCGGGCTATGAAAGTTCTCCAGGATGTCAGCCTTAGCGACCGGACCCATCACCGTCCGAATGAACTTTCGGGTGGTCAGCGACAACGTGTTGCCGTTGCCAGGGCCCTGGTGAATGACCCCTCCATAATATTGGCCGATGAGCCTACCGGTAACCTCGACTCCAAAACCTCGGAAGATATTATGGCCCTGTTTGGTGAGATTCACCGGCGCGGCAATACCGTTATCCTGGTTACCCACGAAGAGGAAATTGCCCTCCATGCTCATCGTATCGTCCGTTTGAAAGACGGTCATATTGATGCTGACTACGTGAATGAAAATCCCGTCGAAACCACGGTGTCTGCCTGAGGCTTTTTAATTGAAGGAGGTTATTTTGAAGATTTACACGAGAGGCGGTGACAAAGGTACCACGGCCCTGATTGGAGGTCGCAGAGTGCCCAAATATCATCTGAAGATAGAGGCTTACGGAACCATCGATGAACTGATGGCTCAAAGCGGATTATTGATGGATATGTATAATAACCCCGGGAAGAAGGAGTTATTTGTGTGGGTTCTCGACCGGCTGATGACAGCAGCATCGCTGTTGGCCTCCGACGGCCAGGAAGAAGGATTGCCGAAGCTTCTCCCCGATGATATCATCAGGCTCGAAAACGAGATCGATGCCATGGAAGCGCATCTTCCCGAACTGCGTTCTTTCATCCTTCCCGGCGGTCATCCTGTTGTTTCAGCCTGCCATGTTACAAGGACGGTTTGCAGGAGGGCTGAACGAATTATTATAAGGGTGGCGGAGGAGTTTAAGGTTGAAGAGCTGATTATCAGTTTTCTAAACCGTTACTCAGATTTGCTTTTTGTTCTCTCAAGGTTGATAGCCAAAGAGTTAGATGTGGATGAAATATCTTGGAAACCAAAATTGTAATTCTTAAAAAAGTTTCTATATTTGCGGCATTTTAAGACAACAAAAATTTAGCATAAAGAAATTTTTGTACTATGTACTGGACACTTGAACTAGCATCAAAACTTGAAGA
>DASQZK010000248.1:0-2581 GCA_035638735.1 Bacteroidales bacterium | reverse complement strand
AACGTCAGAGGCCCCCATGCCTGTCCCCTTGAGGACAAGCATGAGGTAGTCCTTAGGATTCCTCATAATTTTTTATCGTGATACTGTTCGGGAAGATAATTAAAAAAGGTATCCCCACGTAAACCAAGACGGAGTGCTTCAAGGGCCACCACTTCGGCAGGAGCGATGTTTCCCAGGTTTACATTAGCCCCTATGAGGTTAATAAACCAAACCTGCTGGGCTTTATTCGGAGCTTCCCATATAACGTTCTCAACGGCCACGTGTTCAATAATATCATCAATGATCTCGATATTGGCAGAACCGTCCTGGTTATAGATGCCTATTGTACCGCTTTCACGCGCTTCGGCGATCACTTTCCATGCCCCATTTTCGAGTTCTGTCTTCATATTCATAACCCATTCGTCGGGTTCAAGCTCCACACCTTTCACCTTTGATCCGACCTCAGATAAAACCCTGAAGTCTTTGCTGAGTTCGTTCACATATTTCAGTTTCTCTTCATGCTCGATCTTCATGGATCCGTCAGATACTTCAACCATTTCGAGGCCTGAGTCGGAAATAAATTTCCTGAATTCATCAAACATATTGCGTACGATAAATGCCTCGAAGAGTGTACCTCCAAAATAGGGGTGCAAACCGGCTGAGCGATAGAGTTTGATTTTTTCTTTATTTTTTTTTGCAAAAACCGCGGTACCGAATCCGAATTTTACCATATCGGAAAATTCGCCACTACTTTCAACAAAGCTTTCAGCTTCTGCAAGGCTCAAACCTTTATCCATCATCATTGTAAGGCCTGAGGTTCTTTCTTTTACTGTTCTTTCCGGAATGAAAGGTAATTTGGTGTTCATCTTTTATTTAGATTTCTGGTCTTTATTAATAATCGACTTAATATTTTCGTTGTCTTTTCCGTCGGGGTAAATCCGGAAAAAGATTTTAAGGGCGCCCTCACCGAGTTCAACGGCCTTTTCCAGGAATCGCAATCCGGCAGTCTCATCGTGCAGCCTGTAATAAACGGCCGAGAGCATGTAGGTGATATCCTGTGAAGAAAAATTATGTTGGTAGGCATCGCGGAGAACGACCAGGGACTTTTCAAATTCAAGATTGTTAATGTAAACAAAAGCCAGTCGAATCCAGGCCTCACGATCGTCCCTATCGAGAAGGGTAACCTGTTTATAGGATTTGATGGCCTCGTCCAGTTTTCCGTCTTTTTCATAATTCTCGGCGAGGGTAAACCAAAATTCGGAATTGTCCTTATCAAATTCGATAGCTTTGAGCAGGTAGGTTGATGCTTCCCTGTAGTGCTTGAGATACATCATTGCAATGCCTGCACCATACCAACCGTCTGGCCAGGCATTATCGATACGGATAACTTTCTTGTAGATATCAAGCGCTTTCCCGTAGTGGCCGGTTTCCTCGTAGCATTCGCCAAGATAACACCAGCCCTGGACATTGTCGGGTTCCAGGTCAAGAAAATCTTCGTAAACGCGAATAGCCTTTAGGTAATCCTTATTGTTAGCGAATATGTTGGCTTTATTAAAATACGCAGAGGCATAGGAAGGATTTACGGCAATCGCGTAATCGTAGGCCTCCAGGGATTTTTCTGTCTTATTGATCTTATAATAAACCACCCCGAGATTATACCACACGTTTTCCGAAAACGGGTCGATATCGAGGTACCGGTTATAAAACTTTTCACTCAGTTGATAATTATGAAGCCGTTCATAATAATATCCGAGGTCGTAAAGTACCGTTATATTATAGTGGTCTTTCTCGTAGGCCAGCCTGAGATATTTTACGGCCAGGCGATAGTGACGCACATTTTCAAACGCGATAGAGATGTTGATCAGCGTTTCAGCTTCATCATCATCTGATTTTTCAAGTGCGGCATCAAACATTCGCTCAGCCTCACGTACTTTCCCCAAATGGGCCAGTGCCGTACCTTTTAAAAGGAAGAATTCGGAATTGTCCCTTTCATATTCAGGCAACTCGTCGAGGGTCTCAAGGGCCAGGACGGGTTTCCCTGATTCCAGATGAATATGGACCTGTTTTACAAGCAATTCGTAGGACCCCGGATGTTGGACCAGGGCTATACCGACGGCTTCGCGCGCAAGCAGAAAGTCCCTGATATCGAGATAATAATCAATGATTTCTTCGTATTCCTCTACATCAAAAAAATAGGAAACTTTTCGTTCAATCATCTCCCGGTATCTCTTCAGCACCTGTTGGAATTCGTTTCCCTCCTGCATTTTATCAGGTTCTTTATCCATTTATCATGAATGTGTTTGACCTCAAAATTAGGAATTATTTCCACGATAAGAGAAAAGTCGTAAAAATTTTGATAAAAAGTCCTTACCCGGGAGTTTCAGCAGGGAGCTTCTTGGCCTTGAAAAACCGGGATATAATTCGGTTTTTCAAATCGGAGAGATCATTTAAAAATGCAACATTATTTTTAAGCTGCTCTTTTATATTTCCCCAGTGCGAATCCATCTGAACGACCAGTTCGTCACCAGTCTTTATCACTTTCTGGTTATAACCTTCATTTTCAAGCTTGATGCAAACTGAAAGAATATGGTAATAGAGATCA
>DASQZK010000247.1:0-3848 GCA_035638735.1 Bacteroidales bacterium | reverse complement strand
GGCTACGACGATCAGGATTATCCATCCGGCTGAGAGTCTCTTTTTTGCCATGGAGTTAGGTTTTTAGGATTTACTATAAAACATCGTTGGTAAATAAAAAGATCATTTGAATATCCAACAATGAATTCGTTTTTGGTAAGATAATAAAACAGACTTGAATAAAAAGAGAGCGGGGCGTAAATGTTAAATTCTCAATTCAGAACCTTCCGTTTAATGACCGGGATACTCAATGTTATTTGTGGTATGGACGCACCATGTGGGGCATCCATGCGACAAATGACTTTTCTGAACAGACTCAATTTTCAGGATGTGCAGACCAATGAGCACTATTTTAGATTGTAACATTTATTCTTTCGTGCTCAAAAAATTCTTTAAATTTACACCCATTTTTAAATAATTATGAAACAATTTTTACTTCTCATAAGCTCCGTATTATTCTGGACCTGGTTCCTGATATCATCGGTCGTACTCACGCCACCCCTTATCATTGTATGGGCTCTGACGGTGCCTTTCGACAGGCGGCGTTCTGTTTTGCATAAACTATCCTGTTTTTGGGGAGCGCAGTATTTCTGGGCAAATCCCCTGTGGCGGTCACAGATTACCGGAAAGGAAAAATTCGATGACCGCTATCCCTGGATCGTGATTTCCAATCACCAGAGCCTGGTTGATATCATGGTGATATACGGTTTATTTAAACGCTTCCGGTGGACCTCGAAAGCCGAGAATTTCAAGGTGCCGTTTGTGGGCTGGGTGTTGAGTTTTAACCGGTCCATTAGGGTGTACCGTGCTTCACGGGATGCGTACCGCAGGTTCAGGAACCAGGCTGTAGCTGTTCTGGAAATGGGCACGCCTATTATGATTTTCCCGGAAGGTACCAGGTCGGGTGACGGGCAGCTGGGGCGCTTTAAGCAGGGTGCTTTCATGCTGGCTCACGAAACACATACCGGTATTATTCCAATGGTCCTTGACGGAAGTTACAAAGCGATACGCAAAAAAGGATGGCGGCTTACCGGATTTGCCAGAATTCAACTCAAAATCCTGGACCCGGTACCTTACGATGAATTCAAGGATCTTTCGACGGCTGAAACAACGGCTAAATTCAGAAAGATCATCGATGACGAATTACAAGCATTAAGATCCTGAAGGACTATGATTACTGATTTTCCGGGAAAAAAGATCCTTCGGAGAATGGGCTATGTCTCCGATCAGAACGGCATTCTTAACCGCTATCTGAGTGAAGCAGGACAATGGAATCAGCATCTCGACAAGACCATGTCGTTCATCACTAAATCCTTGTCGGGCGTTCACCCGGAACATATTGTTGTTCTCGGGAGCGGTTGGTTGCTTGATCTTGCCATTGAGGAATTGTACGGGTATTGCCGGCAGATTTCACTGGTTGATGTCAACCATCCGCCTCAGATTCTTCATAAAATCGGGAAATATCCCGGCATAAATGCCGTTTGTGCTGATATAACAGGCGGTTTGATTGAAGAAACATACAACATGGTTCAACATTGCCGGAAAAAGGGTGAAACATTCAACCCCGACCATTTGAAGGTGACTGTTCCTGATATGGATGAGAAAGACATTTTTGTCATCTCCCTAAATGTCCTTGATCAGCTCGATGCACTGATCATAGACTATATTAACCGGTGGTTCAACATGGACGCCGGGGCTACAACCAGGCTGAGAAAACGGATACAGCAGGCACATATCAGCATGGTCAGTGCTCAGCGGTATTGTATTATCACTGATGAATGTGAGGTGCTGACTACTGCCGATGACAGGCAGACGGTCGGGAAAAAGCTTTTACATACCCCGTTGCCCGTGGGTCGGCTTAACGATGCGTGGTTGTGGAAATTTGACAACCATTTTAAGTATTATGAAGACTACAGGACGTGGTTTCAGGTAAGGGCTGTGAGTTTTTAACAGCCTTTCTTATTAACAAATTGATACCGTGGCGGTTAATTTCTTTGTTGAAAAAGAAATGAAAGCACGGCATTTCTTTTGGTTATATTTGTGCAAATTGAGTGTAAAATGAGCGTGAACTATTCGGAAGACAGCATTAAGACTCTTGACTGGAAAGAACATATCCGGAAAAGACCTGGTATGTACATTGGTAAGCTCGGTGATGGCGCCTCACCCGATGACGGGATTTATATTCTCCTGAAGGAAGTTCTTGATAATTCCATCGACGAATACATGATGGGATTCGGGAAAAATATTGAAATTATCATCAACGAAAAAGAGGTGAAGGTGCGTGATTACGGGCGGGGCATCCCGCTGGGTAAGGTCATCGATGTGGTTTCAAAGATGAATACCGGGGCTAAATACGATTCGAAAGTATTCAAGAAGTCCGTAGGACTCAATGGTGTAGGTATCAAAGCGGTAAATGCCCTCAGTTCCAATTTCCGGATCGAATCGGTTCGTGAAGGAAGGTTGAAAACGGCTGATTTTGAGATGGGTACACTGATAGAGGATACCCCGGAGAAAGATTCGTCCTACAAGAACGGGACCATCATTACCTTTACGCCCGACGAGACCATGTTTGGTCAGTTCAGGTTTATTCCCGAATACATTGAGAGCATGATTAAAAACTATGTGTATCTCAATGCCGGGCTTAAGATTCATTATAACGGCAATGTTTTCCTTTCCCAGAATGGTCTCGTCGATCTCCTGAACGATACCATGAACGAGGAAGGTCTTTATCCGATCATTCACCTGAAAGATCAGGATATCGAGGTGGCTTTAACCCATGGTAACCAGTATGGTGAGGAATACTACAGTTTTGTCAACGGGCAACATACCACACAGGGTGGTACACACCTCATAGCCTTCAGGGAAGCGGTGGTCAAGACGGTTCGTGACTTCTACAAGAAGGATTTTGAGCCTTCCGATATCCGGGCGTCCATTACAGCTGCCATAAGCATCAAAGTCGAAGAGCCTGTCTTTGAATCACAGACCAAGACAAAGCTCGGCTCCAAGGATATTGGCCCTAAAGGTCCGTCGGTACGGAATTTTATTATGAATTTCATCTCCACGAAACTGGATAACTACCTTCATAAGAATTCCGATACGGCCGGTATCCTGCTTAAGAAGATACAGGAATCGGAGAAAGAGCGGAAAGCTATTTCAGGTATTCAGAAGCTGGCCAAGGAAAGAGCCAAGAAGGTCAGCCTTCATAATAAGAAACTCAGGGACTGCCGGATCCATTACAATACCAACGATGAGCGAAAAGGGGAAAGTACCATTTTTATCACCGAGGGTGATTCCGCATCGGGCTCCATAACAAAATCGAGGGATGTCAATACCCAGGCAGTATTCAGTCTGAAGGGAAAACCCCTGAATACCTACGGTCTTACCAAAAAAATCGTTTACGAAAACGAGGAATTTAACCTCCTGCAGGCTGCCCTGAGCATTGAAGAAGGTCTGGATACACTGCGCTACAAAAATGTGGTTATTGCTACCGATGCCGATGTTGACGGGATGCACATCAGGCTGTTGCTTATTACGTTTTTTCTGCAGTTTTTCCCTAACCTTGTAAAGAAGGGCCATCTGTATATTCTTAAAACGCCCTTGTTCAGAGTCAGGAATAAACAAAAGACGTTCTACTGCTATTCCGACGAAGAAAAGGAAAAACGGGTTAAAGAGCTTGGCGCAAATCCCGAAATTACTAGATTCAAAGGTCTTGGAGAGATCTCACCCGATGAGTTCCGTAATTTTATAGGTAAAGAGATAAAGCTCGAACCGGTACGCCTGCACAAGGACGATAGCATTGCAGATATCCTCGATTTCTACATGGGTAAGAACACACCCGAACGGCAGGAATTTATTATCGGGAACCTCCG
>DASQZK010000246.1:0-10218 GCA_035638735.1 Bacteroidales bacterium | reverse complement strand
ACCCGGCATCACTTTGCCAGGAGAAGATAACCTTCTGGCTCAGTATTACCCGAAGTGTAAAAACAAAAAAACGTAAATACCTTATTTTCAATAAAAAAAAAGTTCATCTTAATTTGGATTACAACATAGAAGGGGACCGAGGGGTAGAGCGGGATGTGTTCACAGCACGGTACTGATACTTATCATTGGTAGAGAACGAAGTGACTGAGAAATCTTCCCTCATTTGCCTTAACATGTTCCAGGAATAATCAGACCTGCAGATTATCCCGCCACACGAATAACACAGTTCGGATTCAGGCAGCTACTGAACTTTATTACCTTCAAATTCCTTATACTTATAATTCACGGAAGATAACGATATATAAAATTCATGAAGCAATGATGTTAATTACAGGATCGACCGGTCACTTTGGAGGAGCTGTTATCGAGTTCCTTCTGCAGAAAACAGACGCAGGAAGCATAGCAGCCCTGGCCAGGAATGAAAGTAAAGCAGAAGAGTTAAAAGACAAGGGAATCGATGTGCGCATCGGCGACTACGACGATTATAACTCACTGGTAAAAGCCCTTGAAGGCATAGAAAAATTACTTTTTGTTTCGGGAAGTGATGTTTTCAATCGTGAGCAGCAACATAAAAACATGGTAAATGCGGCAAAAGAAGCCGGTGTGCAACACATCATTTATACCAGTTTTGAACGGAAAACCGAATCGGGCGACGGCCCGCTTGGAATCGTGGCCAAAGCACACATCGAAACGGACCGGCATATAAAGGACAGCGGACTTACATATACCATTCTTCGGAATAATTTATATGCCGACGGATTACCCATGTTTTTTGGCGAGAACGTGCTGGAGAACGGCATTTATCTTCCGGCCGGAGATGGCAAAGGTGCCTTTGCTGTTCGCAGGGAAATGGCGGAAGTCGCTGCCAATGTCGTGGCAGGTGAAGGACATGAAAACAAAGAATACAATGTATCCAATACACGGAATTATTCGATGAATGACCTGGCCTCAATCCTTTCGGATATAAGCGGAAGGGAAGTGAAATATAACAGCCCTTCGGTTGATGAGTATAAGACAACAACAAATAAAGCAGGGGTTCCGGATGAAGCAGTAAAATTTACCGTCATGTTCTGTGAAGCCATAAAGCAGGGTGAATTTGAGACATCACACTCAGATATGAGTACTCTGTTGGGACGCAAACCAATGTCGATGAAAGAGTTCTTCCAGGCAACATATTCATAAGAGGGCATTAAGGGGTTTGTTTATTAACCTTGCCCGACCCTCCTGGAAGGCAAAAAGAAATCTTCTGTTCTTAAATCACATTTTTCGGCAATACGTTTGCAATAGGCCAACCGGCCGGCGTTTTGATTCCTGGAATCGGAACCGAAGGTAAATTTCAACCCCATTTCCTTAGCCTTCAGAATAAAGGCTTCATGTGGTGTATGCGACATATCGTTAATCTCGATAGCGATATCGTGTTTTTTGGCCGCAGTTAGGATCATGTCCATTCGCTCCTCTGTCCACAGGGTATAGTAATCGCGGGCAATACAAACCGGCAGAAACAAAGGCCAGCCGAAAATATCGACCGGTTCATTTTCAAGGATCTGCATGGTATAATCCATATACCTTTTCATGAATTCTTCGGTATCGTCTACATACGTATCGAAATTCCAGATTTCCAGGACTTCACCGTTAGCCATGGGCACTCTTTGCGGATCCATCAGGATGTAATCGATCCTGTCGAGCAATTCAGGGGAATAATTCTTCGACCAGCCGGGTTCTACAGGTTGCAGACCAATATAAACCGGATATTGACTGAGGAAGTTGATATATTGTTCCAGGATCTGGTCGTCTTTAATGGCCCAGCTAACCGGGTGTTCGACGATGCCGAACGTTACATTACGTTTCCTGGCCAGGTCCATGGCATGTTCAATGGTAAAGTTATTGGTCAGATGAACATGAAGATCAGTCATCCGGATTTTGTCATCGTCGTTTACTGACAGACTGTTAAATAAAGGAGAAGCAGTCATGGCTCCCATAGCCATGCCGGAATTTTTGAGAAAAGTACGGCGTTTCATTGATTTGTTAGTTAGGTTGTTTATAAAGGCAAAATACTTGTCCCAGTTCAGCCGAATAGAGAGATAATATGGGAAACACGCAAAAATTCAATGCTAAAACGAATTCCTGATTTTATGTAAGTTAATATATTACCAGGTTATATTCAATAAAATGAATAATGTACAGTCTGAAAATAATACTTATCGTAAAAGGGTATCATAAACATTTCAGTTTATTTTTTGTATAACCTTAAAAACCATCAGTGTTGAGATGAATACTTCATATCACCGGTCATTAAAAGTGATTTTTCTGGTAAATGCCATACTCGGGGGGATAGTGGGCATACAACATATAATCATTCCACAATTGACAGGTAATCTTGCCAATGTTAACCTTCCGTCTCCAATACTTTACAGGCTGGTAGGTGCAGCCGTCTTTAGTTTTGCATTCGCTTCGGGATTAGCTTATCGTGAAAAGAAACGTGAAAACGTCCGCATCGTTGTGTGGATGCAGGTCTCCTGGTCTTTTTTAGGTGCTGTGATAATTGCACTGGGTATCCTGGCCGGGAAGTTGCCGTCGATTGAATGGCCGAATGCCATCCTGCTATTTATCTTTGCAATAGCTTTTACCTGGTCGTGGTATTTAAAATAAAACGTTTCCCCACCATTTTGACGAATCATTCTCCTTCCTGCCTGTCATCAGCAAAATCTGTGTTGTACTTTATTTCAACAAGTAAAAAATCTATATATTTGGATGATTTCTGAAGTATAAAGAAAAATAAAGAATCTCAACCGTTAAAAAATGCTGCTACCACAACAACGCAGGGAAAAAATTCTTGATCTGATTCGCGAAGACGGCCATGCCAAAGTTCTGCAGTTAAGCAGGATTTTTAAAGTTACCGAAGTGACTATCCGTCAAGATCTGGAAAAGCTTGAAAAGGAAGGCTTCATAGAGCGTGAACATGGTGGCGCCTATTTGAAAAACATTGGACTAAATGTTAAGAACATTGTTTTACAGAACCAGGAACACCTGGCTGAAAAAGCCGCTATCGCCCACAAAGCACTGGAATTAATTCATGACGGCGACACCATCATTTTAGATTCAGGCTCTACAACTACTGAAATAGCAAAACTTATCACTGGGTTTAAAAACCTGACCGTTATCACGAATTCACTAAATATAGCATTGACATTAGGCGTTGATACAGAAATTAACCTGGTTGTCACCGGTGGTGAATTCAAAGCCCCTACCCTCTCATTAACCGGTCAGAAAGCCGCCGACTTTTTTGAAGGAATCCATGTCGATAAACTCTTCCTGGCTACTGCCGGTATCACCCTGAAATCAGGACTCACGTATCCAAGTATCAGCGACCTGGTTGTTAAACGGGCAATGATCGAATCAGCCAATGAAGTTTACCTGGTTGCTGACTCCAGTAAAATCGGGGAAAGCTCTTTCGCCAGCCTCGGCGCCCTTTCACTGATCGATTTTTTGATCACCGATTCAAAGATCACAAAAGAAAATATTGAACTGTTTAAAAACAACGATATCCTTATGATTATAGCTTAATATCTTTATATTTTTCCTTTTTAAAATCCACAACAGTTCTTTAATAATCAACTATCCGGCATTTTACACAATGTATGCATATTCTGTAAGTAACCGTGTATCTGACTCGTAACCTTCAGAACAGATTACTGACAACGTCTCCTCTGATGACGGCAAATCTGGATTCAATGTCGTTTAGTTAAGATTATTTTCAACGAATGTGAAATACAAAAGAGGAACACGGATGACACGGATGCAAAGGATAGACACAGATCTGATTCTCCTTAAAACCGTGATCTTACTAATTTACGATGAACAAATCCGTTTTAATCCGTTTAATCCGTGTCATCTGTGTTCATCTTAAAAAATTTCCTTAACTAAACGACATTGAATCTGGATTACTGATTCTTCCATTCCCTGCTGTTGTAATTCAGCATTTCTTTTCCTGCAAAAAAACCATCTGATTTTCAAAGTCTGTTCAGATAAGTCATTTGTCGTAGAGATGTTCCGGGTGGCACGTCCATACAACAATGCGTGTCATTTGGCACGTCCCGACAACAGATGACAAATTTTTCTGAATAGTCTTGATTCTCAAGTGAGATATTCAATGAATGGCCGTATACATTTTTTCTTTTTCTTCTTTGATCTTTCATTTATTTTCTTTTATTTTCGAAATCAAAAGTATTTGTAGAATGTCAGGATGTTTAACCAGTGCTGGAGAAAATTATTTGCACGTGAATCGGGGCGTTATTGATTGAGGGACTATTAATAATGAAATAAGGAGAAGCAGGCTTTTTTACGGAAAAAAATAAATCCCGGGAATATGTCAGTAAAATCTTTCGGAATCTAACCAGAGATATGAACAATAAAGAAAGATATATAATCACAATCGACCAAAGCACCTCGGCCACAAAAGTGATGCTTTTCGACCAACAGGCCAGTCTTGTCGACCGGCTTGGTTACCCGCATAAGCAATTTTATCCTGAGGCCGGTTTCGTTGAACATGACCCGGATGAAATATTTGCTAATACCTGCAAAGGATTGAACGCGATTTTATCCAAAAACAAACTGAACACGCCGGACATCGCGGTTGTGGCCATTACCAATCAGCGCGAAACCAGCCTGATATGGGATAAAACCACCGGAAAGCCGATTGCAAATGCCGTTGTCTGGCAGTGCCAGCGCGGAACAGGGTTCTGCAATCAACTGAATGAAGAGGGGCTTGGCCCGGCGATTCAGGAGAAAACCGGACTGATCATCGATCCCTATTTCTCGGCCGGCAAATTACATTGGCTCATGAACCATGTACCCGGTGCCAAAGAAAAAGCTGAAAATGGTGATTTGCTGGTTGGCACTATCGACAGTTGGCTTTTGTGGAAACTGACCGCGGGGGAAGTTCATGCAACTGATTTCTCGAATGCCTGCCGGACAATGCTGTTCAATATTCATTCTCTGGAATGGGATCAAGAACTGATCGAATTATGTGATCTCCAATTGTCGATGTTTCCTGAAGTGCGTTTTAGCGACCAGGTTTTCGGTTATACCGATCCATCGGTGGTTTTCGATCAGCCACTGCCTGTTGCCGGGCTTTTGGGCGATTCGCACGCTGCTTTGTTCGGTCAGAACTGCTTCGAACGTGGTATGGCCAAAGCCACTTATGGAACCGGCTCTTCCATCATGATGAATATTGGCCATAAACCGTTGCCGGCCCCCGAAGGTCTGGTAACATCCATTGGATGGGGAAAATCAGGGGTAATTGATTACGTGTTCGAAGGAAACATTCATTGCACGGGCGACGCCATCAGCTGGCTGGTAAATGATGCAGAGCTGATAAATAATGCTGCGGAGTCGGAATCCCTGGCTAATTCCGTAGAAGACAGCAACCAGGTTTATTTCGTCCCTTCCTTCGTAGGGCTGGGGGCTCCTTACTGGAATAACCAGGCCCGGGCTTGCATTTCAGGAATGGCCCGAAATACAAAAAAAGCACACATCGTTCGGGCAGCTTTGGAAGGCATTGCCTACCAGGTAAAAGACCTTATCGACCTGATGACCGGAAATTCAAGTGTCCCGTTTTGCGAGCTGCGCGTTGACGGGGGGCCAACACGCAACAATTTCCTGATGCAGTTCCAGTCCGACATACTCCGCAACGTAGTCGTCCGCAATAGCCTTGAAGAAATTTCAGCCCTGGGAGCCACTTTCATGGCCGGACTGGCCGTCGGTTTCTGGAATAGCATGGCTGAAATTCAGGCATTACGCCAAACCGATAAAAAATTTGAACCCCGCATGTCTGACAAGGATGTCGAAAGACTTTATGACGGGTGGAAAATGGCCGTTAAAAGGTCGCTTTTAACATAAATTTTTCAACAGTAAAAACCATGTAACAAAAATACGTATGAAAACAAAGTTATTCATTGCCGTTATTCTGCTTTTTAATTATTCACTTCTCTCAGCCCAAAAGCACGTCGAGAAATGGCGGGTATTTGAAGTCAGCCTTACCGGCCCGGATTCCGGAAACCCGTTCCTGGACGTTGACTTATCGGCTGATTTTATTCACCAAACCGATACGGTCAGGGTCCCGGGGTTTTATGACGGGGAAAAGATGTATAAACTCAGGTTTATGCCCGAAAAGGAAGGTGAATGGAAATATGTGACCCACAGCACGAACAAAAGGCTCAATAACAAAAAGGGAGGTTTTAATTGTACGCCTCCCCAGGCAAATAACCATGGTCCTGTCATAGTTCAGGATACAACTGAGCTTGTTTACACCGACGGGAAACCTTACTATTCCTTCGGAACAACTTGTTATGGTTGGGTCCATCAGGGAGACAGTCTTGCAGAAATGACGCTTAAAACATTGGAAGGCGGATATTTCAACAAACTCAGGATGTGTATTTTCCCGAAAAGTTATGACTGGAACCATAATGAACCTCTATACTATCCTTTTGAAGGTAAACCTCTCAAAGACTGGGATTACACCAGATTCAACCCCGTATTCTTTCAAAATATCGAAAAAAGGATCCAACAGCTTGATGATTTGGGGATTGAAGCGGATCTGATTGTATTCCATCCTTATGACAGATGGGGCTTCAGCACCATGGACCGTCAGACCGATGACCGGTACATCAAATACATCATTGCCAGATTTTCCGCATACAAAAATGTCTGGTGGAGCATGGCCAATGAGTTTGATTTTATGAGAGCCAAAAACATGGATGATTGGGACCATTACATTGAAATGTTTGCCAGACTTGATCCGTATCATCATTTACGTGGTATCCATAATGGCGGAAGATGGTACGACCATACGAATCCCCTGATTACCCATGCCAGTATCCAAAGTGAAAACACGTATATAGGAAGGGAATACCAGAAAAAATACCATAAACCAATCGTATTTGATGAGTGCCGGTATGAAGGTAATATACCCTGGTCATGGGGAAATCTGACGGCCGAACGATTGACGGAAAAATTCTGGAGAGGATTTATGAATGGTGCACATGTCGGACATAGTGAAACGTACCTGGTCGCAAAAAAGTTAAAATTACCCGGCAAATCCAATGCTGTAATGTGGTGGTCGAAAGGTGGCGTTCTCCGTGGTGAAAGTCCTGAACGAATAAAATTTCTGCGCGGGATAATGGAGTCGGCTCCATTTCCACTAAAAGAGACTCATTTGGTGGCTTCATGGATGCCTTATTCCGCTCTGCGCTATAAGGAAGACTATTTTTTAATCTATTTCAATGACGATCAGCCCCGTATTGTGGTACTTAATCTTCCCGAAAAGGGAGACTATAAAGTTGAGGTTATTGACACGTGGAACATGACGATTACCCCCTTAAAAGATTATTATTCCGGGATAAGCATGATCGAACTTCCTCAAAAACCATACATTGCCCTTCGAATTGTGAGACAAGAAAAGTGAAAGCTGAAAATTTATTTAACAAATATGAAATATAAGAAACAAACATTCGGTGTAATTATCGCCACCAGGAACATTTTCAACTTCAGGCTGGCAGTGGAGGCCCGGCATAAAGTTTTAGAAAAGCTGGACAATATGGGTTTTGGATATGTCATCCTGCCGGAAGAAGAAACGCCAACCGGAAACATTGAAGGATATGCCGATGCCGTAAAATGTGGAGCACTGTTCAAAAAGAACAGCGACATCATCGATGGGATCCTCGTGGTTCTGCCCAATTTTGGCGATGAATTAGGTGTGGTAAACTCTATCAAATTATCGGGTCTGAATGTACCTGTACTGGTGCAAGCCTGCGATGACGATAACAACAAGGTAGACGTCAGTAGCCGGCGTGATGCTTTTTGCGGTAAATTATCAGTCTGCAATAACTTTTATCAATATGGCATTAAATTCACCAACACCATTTATCATACCTATAGTCTGGATAGCGATGAATTCACCAGAGACCTGTCTAAGTTTGCCGGCATCTGCCGTGTGGTGAAAGGGATGAGCAACCTGCGTGTCGGGGCTATCGGCGCACGTCCGATTGGTTTCCAGACCATGCGCTACAGCGAAAAATTGTTACAGAAATATGGCATTACCGTCGTTCCTGTTGATATGTCTGAAATCATTGCAGCCGCAAATAAAATCGATAAAAATGATCCGGCCGTCAAAGAGAAAGTAGATGCTATCCAGACGTATGGTGCGTGCGGAATTACCGGGAAGGGGAAAATTGCACACCAGGCACGCTTTGGACTGGCTGTTGAAAACTGGATCAACGATAATGACATTGATATTTCAGCCCTGCAATGCTGGGAGTCAATCGAGAAAAATTACGGGTGTGCCGCTTGTGTCACAATGAGCATGATGGGTGAAAAACTGATGCCCTCTGCCTGCGAGGTGGATGTAGCCGGCTCTGTCTCAATGTACGCATTGGTACTGGCAGCCCAAACGCCGTCGGCCATCCTCGACTGGAACAATAATTTCGGGACCGACCGTAACAAAGTAGTAGCCACGCATTGCAGTAACTATCCGAAGTCCTTCTTTCAAAGCGAAATCGAAATTGGCAGCCTCGATGTGCTGGGAACAGTCCTGGGACAGGAAGATACTTTTGGTGCCGTAAAAGGAAAGGTGGCAGCCGGTGATATGACGTATTTCCGCATTTCAACGGATGATACTAAAGGAATCATCAAAACCTACCTGGGCGAAGGACGAATAACCGACGATCCTTATGGTATGGATGGAGGTATCGCCGTGTGTGAAATCCCGAACCTCCAAAATCTGATGAATCACATGGTAAAAAACGGATTCGAACACCATGTGGCTATGGTGCGCGGCTTTGTTGGTGAAATACTGGAAGAAGCCATTGGCAATTACCTGGGCTGGGAAATTTACAGACATGAATAACCGTTCGCAGATAGCAATTCGAATATGACATGCTGAAAAAGTGAAAGAACAACATAAAAATATCCCCGGGCAATCCCGATAAATACGATGAAACACGGCCCTATAGCCATAACCAATCCATGTCATGCAGCAGGTTGATGAGAAGACAGACCTGTTCGGGTCGGGAATGAGAAGATGGTTTTAAACGTAGATGATGAAGCTTGTTTCACGCTGTCTGCAATGACAATTTACTATCATGAATGAACGCCCATTATCGGGCTTGTTCAGACAAAACCAAATGAACTATGAGTCACAATACTGACCTGGAACTTCAGCTGAAATCGGTCAAATACAGGAAGGCCCTGCTGAAATACATCAAGTTGGCGAACGCCGGGCATACCGGTGGCAGTCTTTCCTGTACCGATATACTGAACGTTCTTTACAACGATGTACTGGGCATAACGCCTGAAAATTTTAAAGAAAGGCACCGCAACCGTTATGTCCAAAGTAAAGGTCACTCTGTGGAAGCATTGTATGTATTGCTTGCCGATCAGGGGTTTTTCCCTGAAAGCGACCTTGAAACCCTGGGCCGTTACAAAACCAGGTATGCAGGGCACCCCACCCGGAAAGTAAACGGCATCGAATTTAACACCGGTGCGCTGGGACACGGTTTGCCGATATGTGCCGGTCTTGCCCTGGCTGCCAAAAAGGACAGGACGGATCACAAGGTGTTTACGTTGCTGGGCGACGGTGAACTGGCCGAAGGTTCCAACTACGAGGCTGCCATGATGGCTTCGCACTATAAACTGGACAACCTGGTTGCCATCCTCGATCATAATACACTGCAAATTAGTGGCCGCAACCGTGATGTATGCAGCCCCTACCCTATTGATGAAAAGTTTAAAGCATTCGGATGGCGTGTTGTTTCCGTGAACGGGAACAGTATTCCTGAACTCCGCAAAGTCCTGCATGAAGTGCCGGCAGAAAAAGACAAACCAACACTGGTCATCGCCAACACCGTGAAGGGGAAAGGTATCAGCTTCATGGAAGATGAGATGAAATGGCACCATGGTGTACCTTCAGACGAACAGTACAAACAAGCCATGGAAGAACTGGATGAACAGGAGAAAGCCCTGGAGAACCAATTAATATTAAACTGAAATGACACTACAAACCCTGACAACAGGAAGAGCGAACCTTGAAGAATTTGCGGCTACATTAATGGAATTGGCCGAAAAAGATCCGGATATCCTGGCGGTGACCAGCGATTCACGCGG
>DASQZK010000245.1:0-5579 GCA_035638735.1 Bacteroidales bacterium | reverse complement strand
ACCCCTCCAGGGTTTTCCCTCTCATACTTTTCATTCGTGCATTAGCGGCATTTTTCTTCCACTTATGTTAGTGGCTTTAAAAAAGGTCTCTCAAAAAAGCGGATACTTATAAAATTCCCGGGGCAAAGTGGACTCTCTAATTTTCTCAAAAATGAGATATTAGTTGATTCACGAACGTTTTCGTACAAATTGAAACCTCTTTAATTTTTACCCTGTTTTTTAAGACACCAGCCGCAACAAATATCCACTTTTCCGTCTATAGAAATAAAATCCCAATACGCCCGTATACAGCTATTTGTATACGTTTTCCAGTAAATTTTTGCTATTTTTACCATCATGCACAAAAATTCTCTAAACATTATGATGTTTTACGAGGTTTTATGATAGATAATGTGGACAAAATTTAACCATCCTATCCCCCCGGGAAATCATTTTAATGCCATTGCCAACTCGTATCATCATCATTTAAAAATTAGTCTATGAAAAATATATTTACCCTTTTGGTCCTCCTGGCATCTTTTCAACTTAATGCCCAATGGGAAACGTTTAATACAGCCAATGTGCCGGAACTTAAATCGGACAACATCAAATCGGTGGTTTTCAGTCCCAATAATAATAATCTCTGGTTTGGTACCTCCGATGGTTTAACCCGTTACGATGGAGATGTATGGGTAACTTATACGGCCGCTTCCGATGACATTGCTGCCAACGAGGTCAATGATATCACGTATGCCAAATCGGGTTACGGACCCGAGCTATGGCTGTCGACCCAGAATGGCGCCTCAGTGGTGGCCATCGAAACCGATGGTATAACGGCTGCCACACCTTACCGAACCGGTAATTCAGGCATTGCATCCAATCTTGTTTTTTCAAATGGTGTCAGCACCGCCGGCAATGTCATTTTTGGTACCGATAAAGGCGTGAGTACCCTTGTTAACTCAGACTGGAAAAATATAACCGGCATTGACAGTACCAACCTGGTAAAATATCCCGTCAAATCCATTGCTACTTCCAAAGACGGCTATTCCTACCTTGGCTCCACGGGCGGAGGTGTTTACCAGTATCAGGACGATGTTGACGGCATAACCCTGGCCACTGTTTATGAAATTCCATGGAGTTTTGTACCTTCAGATACCATCACTACTGTGTTTGTTGACAATAATGGTAATCAATGGTATGGATCAAACCAGGGTGCCGGTTTCCACGTAGGCATCCAGGCCAAGGAAGGATGGACATATTACTCCACCGACGACGGCCTGCCTGATAAGGTGGTAAATACCATCATCGAGGATAGCCAGGGGAATATATGGTTTGGTACAAACAACGGCCTGGCCATGAAAAAAGGACAGGACTGGACCATATATACTACTGCCGACGGCCTCGCCAGCAATGTGATTCATGATATCGCCCAGGACAATAACAGTGTGCTTTGGATTGCAACCGATAACGGCATTTCAAAATTTTCGCCGCCATGGACCGGTATTTCTCAACCTAATACCACAAATACATTCCAACTAAACGTTCACCCCAATCCGGCACGTGACGGTGTATATATAAGGTACAACCTGCCACAGAGCGGGACGGCCCGTGTTGCTGTCTTCGATCTTTCAGGAAGAATGATCAGGCAGTTGGTATACGGTTTCAATGTGGCCGGAGAACATGAAATATTCTGGAATACAGCTGGTGACAACGGTAATTATGCCGATGCCGGAATTTATGTGGTACGAATACAATCGAATAACCTTACTACTACAAAAAAAATGGTTATTTTGAGATAATGATATACAGGCGAATTGTGTCTTGGTTATATGAACATACCTATGCATTGGTGCACGGGTATATGAGGCAGTCTCAAAAGTCTAAAAAGAATTCGTATAGGTTTCAAAATGTAAATTAGAATCAAATTTGAGGATATCAATAGTTCGATTGGATTTTATAAATATTTTAAATAGAACACAGATAACGCGGATTATGCGGATTTACGCGGATTGAATTCATTTCCCAATCTGTGATTATCCGTCCAATCTGCGTTCCAAAAAGAGATAGTTTTTCTAAAATGTGTTGATTTGAAAGTTGAAGTTAAAACATTTAACGTTTTGAAACAGCCTCCTACGAAATAAAAAAAATATGAAAAAACAGATCCTGATTTTAGCAATACTGATCTTTCCGATGGTATTGTTATACCCGCAAAAAGCTAAACCACATACGGCCCTGGTGCTTATTGACATCCAGGCGTTTTATTTTGACACTACGAAGATGCCACTTGTTGGCCGTGAGGAAGCGGCACAAAAAGCAGCCGAAATACTGGATTACTTCAGGAAAAACAATATGCCTGTTATCCATGTCAGGCATGAAGGTGGCGGCGATATACGCCCGGAGGTAAGTCCTGTGGAAGGTGAAAAAGTTATTGAAAAGCAACAGGTCAATGCCTTCCTTGGCACCGATCTGCTCGAATATCTAAGGAGTATGGGCATAACCCGTTTGGTACTCGCCGGTATGCAGACCCACATGTGCCTTGAAGCTGCCACCCGGGCAGCGGCCGATTACGGCTTTCACTGCACTGTTATAAGCGATGCCTGTGCCACCAGGGACCTTACCTATGGCGACAAAACAATAAAAGCTGAGGATGTCCACTACTCAACCCTGGCTACGCTCGAGGTCTACGCAAAGGTTATGACAGCAGAGGAATTTCTCAACGCCATGACGAATTAAGAGGGATTTTTATGACAATTCCCACGCAAGGCTTGTTTTGTTTATGAGATTATCTCAAGAATAAATCAGCATTTACCAACACTTCAGTCCGTCGGAAATTTCCGGGACGACCTGCATTCCGGCATATAGATCTCATTATCCAGGCCAGAATTAAGGGGCATCCTGCGGTTCCCATCATAAACAAGTTTTTCACCTCCGAAAAGCGATATTACCGGGATGTGCATACCGAGACGCACAACGAGTGACCAGTATTTTACTACCATTATCCATCACCGGTCCTTCCCTCATCGTATCAACGCTAACTTTATTTTGACGAAAATAAAATACGACAATATCGCCTTATTCATAGCAAATTAACGAGCCTGTATGTGCCGTAACGATCAAACGGCCTTGAACAATTTGTCCCGTTATCCGGTAAGTGGAGATGGTATTGTTTCGATCTTTAAAGAAAAACAAGGAATTGTACCCGGTTTTTCATAATTTGCTTAATCAAATATCCTTGCACTATGGGAAATATTGAACCTGAAAAATTTCATGGAAAGAAAATACTCGTGGTGGAAGATGATCCTGTCAGCACCGAGTTTCTCAAAGAAGTACTTACAGCCCTAAAAATGAAGATGCTACATTCTTCTTCCGGTGAAGAAGCCGTAAGGCTGTGTGCTGACGATCACTCCATTGACATGGTCCTGATGGACATCAGGCTCACCGGTATTGACGGTTACCAGGCCACAAGGGAAATAAAATCCTCAAATCCCCGTCTTCCCGTGGTGGCACAAACGGCTTATGCACTCCAGGGAGACAAAGAAAAAGCGATTGAGGCCGGATGCGACGCTTACATTTCAAAGCCAATCAGGATATCAAAACTAATGGAAATTTTCAACAATATCTTTTACCCGTAACCCGATCGTAATACGTTCATAAATCCGGCGAATAAACAGTAAAATCGTTTTTCGGTTTATAACCTGTAAATACCTTTTTTATGAAAACGATAAAAGATGCCTTTGCCAAGTTTTTTGGCATGGAGTCGGCCTCAAGCATTGTGCTTATTCTTTGTGCCCTCTTTGCTATTGTGATTGCCAATACCAGTCTCGGTCCCTATTATTTCAGATTCCTGGAGACCAAAATCAGCCTTTCCGCCGGTTCATTTGTCTTAGAAAAATCTATCCTGCACTGGGTTAACGACGGGCTCATGTCCATCTTCTTTTTTGTGATCGGACTGGAGATCAAGCGGGAACTGCTGGCCGGTGAGCTTAGGTCATGGAAGAAATCGGCACTTCCCATTTTTGCGGCTGTCGGGGGAATGGTTGTTCCGGTTGCCCTTTTCTTTTCCCTTGGCGGTTCAGAAAAAATGCTTGAAGGATGGGGCATTCCCATGGCAACCGACATTGCTTTCTCGCTTGGCATCCTTACTCTGCTGGGCAAACGCGTTCCTCTGAGTCTGAAGATCTTTCTCACGGCCTTTGCCATCATAGACGATCTTGGGGCCGTCATCGTCATTGCTGTTTTCTACAGCAAAGAGATTTTCTGGAATTACATATTCATTGCCCTGGCTATTTACGCCATCTTACTGGCCTTGACCTTCACCAGGATTAACGCAAGGTATTTATACATGATTGCAGGGGCTGTCATCTGGTATTTGTTCCTGAAGTCGGGCATTCACCCAACCATAGCCGGTGTAATGGTCGCCTTTGTTATCCCGGTAAAGCGGCGGCTGGGAAAGCTCACCTTTACCGAAGAGATGCGAAAGGTGATCAAGGACTTCGAGCAGACCGAAAGGCCTGGCATGTTCCTGAATAACCACCAGCTGGCCGCTATAGACCGTGCCGAATGCCTTGTTGACCGCCTTCAGCCTTTTCTGCAACACCTCGAGAACAGGCTTCATGCCTGGGTGGCCTACTTTATCATGCCGGTGTTCGCCCTGGCAAATGCCGGCGTCCAGATATTTGCAAGTAACAGTTCGAATTCAGAACCGGTGGCCCTGCACGTCGGACTCTCGCTACTGCTTGGAAAAATCGTCGGTATCAGCATCTTCAGTTACCTCAGCATTAAGCTCGGACTGGCCAGCCTGCCGGAGAAAACTAAATTCATCCATATCATAGGGGTCAGCTTTCTCGGTGCCATAGGTTTTACCATGGCTCTCTTTATCAACAGCCTGGCCTATTCCGACCCCGGATATGCCAACTCTGCGAAATTGGGGATCATCATTGCCTCCGTCGTAGCAGGTGTGGCCGGTTACTTCATCCTTAAGTATACCCTGAAGGGTGCAAACAATTGATTCCTGCCGCAGGTTTGACCCGGATAGGTTTGTTTCCCTCCCCTTCTGTGTATAAACTTTTAATAAAGACCAGGGAATTATTTAGAATCAATGAAAATAAAATATAAATTTGTTACTCATTCCTAAACCCCTGAAACATGAAAAAACAAAGGCTCTTTCTTGCAGCCATTATCCTGGCAGTGGCAACCCTGACTGCCTGTAATTCTGCAGGCTCATCCGGAAATACCAAAACACCCGAATCCGAACCAACCATTGAACATGTCATGAATACTAAAGCCGTACTGGGAGAAGGAAGCATCTGGGACTATAAAAACCAGGTACTTTACTGGATAGATATACAGAAAAGCCTGCTTTATATGTATAATCCTGCAGCAGAAACAAACATCCCTTACGATGTTTTTCAAAATATTGGCACCATCGTTCCTGAGACTGACCATACCGTTATCGTGGCGCTCAAGGATGGCGTTTACCGCTTATTCCTTCGGAAAGACTCGCTGGAATTCATCGGCAAACCTGCCAGTTTGAAAGAGGAAGAACGCTTCAACGATGGCAAATGTGATCCACAGGGTCGCTTCTGGGTTGGTACGATGCG
>DASQZK010000244.1:0-2336 GCA_035638735.1 Bacteroidales bacterium | reverse complement strand
CCTTGAACCAGGGGGAGCGGTCAGTACCGTTTACCTTCCTGAGGGCAACATGCGAGGCTGTTTCGGTCATCCCGTAGGTGGCATATACATCAGTTTCAGCATCCTGCAGCTGATGATCCAGTAAAGGGGATATTTCTCCTCCTCCGATGATTAATTTTTTTACCGTGGATAAACGGGGAGAGGTTGCCAGTGAATTCATCACCTGCATGGGTACCATTGCTGCAAAATCAAAAGGTTCTTCATGGCCTTCAAGCGGATTTCCTCCGGGCGGGGTAATGATAAGGTTCATGCCGGAATAGAATGCCCTTACGACCATCATCTTACCGGCAATATATTTAACCGGCAGGCAGAGCAATGCCCTGTGCATCGGACCGAGTTTAAAGAATTCGCAGGTTTGTACAGCCGAATAGAGCATACCTTTTTTGGGAAGTCTGATCAGTTTTTTGACACCCGTGGTCCCACTGGTCTCCTGTTCAATATAATCGTTATCGTCGAGCCAGTGAAGGATAAAAGAGAAGAAATCGCGTTCCCAGCCCGGTGCAGTGGGCGAACCGATGATTCGGTAAGCCATGGATGCCAGTCCTTTTCTTTCATACCTGTTTCCGTCTATCTGAAGCATTGTGTGTTCCATGGTAGTGTGGGGTTAGGTTTGTATGAGGCTGTCAGCCCCGGGAAGTAAAGATACTCAAATCCCAGTCTTTTTCTGTATCGTAATACAAGGCAGCGTTCTGTATGGTTAGTGGAGAAGGGATATTGTTGGTGTAGAGCATGCCGGTGCCCAGCCCGTGCGTGACGGGTTTGTTAAGTGACCAGGTCCATTGTGCAATAGCATTCAGTCCGATATTGGCCTCCAGGGCTGAAGTGATCCACCAATCGATCCCGAGCGAATCCGCCACCCTGATCCATTCTTCTGATGCCGCCAGTCCACCGGTCAGTGATGGTTTCAGAATAATGTATTGCGGCCTGATGGTTTCCAGCAATTGTTGTTTGTCTGTATGACCGGCTATACCAATAAGTTCCTCATCCAGTGCAATGGGTAGGGGGGAAGTAGCGCAAAGAGCAGCCATTTCCTGAGGCTGACCCTGCCTGATGGGCTGTTCGATGGAATGAATATCCAGTGTAGCCAGCCTTTCGAGTTTCTCCGGAGCCTCAGCAGAGGCAAAAGCGCCGTTGGCATCTACCCGCAGCTCCATGTCTGATGCAGGGAATTCTTGCCGGATGCCCTTCAGCAGGCTAATCTCCTGCTCAAAATCCAGGTTCCCTATCTTCAGTTTGATACAGTGATATCCCTGCTCAATTTTTTCTCTGATCTGCTGCTGCATATAGGATTGTTCGCCCATCCATATCAGTCCGTTGATGCGGATGGGTTTTTCACCACGGGTAAAGGCAGAAGAAAACAACTCTTTGCTGCCCTGCCGTTGCAGGTCGAGCCGGGCTGTTTCCAATCCAAACCGCACAGCCGGAAATGGCAAGAGAAAATCATCAGGTATGCGCAAATCCTTAGTAATCATACGACATACTTCCTTCAGCACTGCTTCGATACGAGTGTGATCATCCTGACTGAGACCGGGAATGATTGATATTTCACCAATACCGGTATGCATCCCGTCACTGATCAGCAGGAACCATGAAGGTTTTTCGTTCAGTACGCCGCGTGATGTGCCGCCCGGTTGTTTAAATTGTAGTGTATGTTTGAAAAATCCTGCCTGCATAACTTAGATAAGCTGACTGATTCCGAAGGTTAACGAAAACAGGAAGGTGGACATGGCCAGTTTTTTTAGTTCGGCATTCAGTTCTACGGGCACCGTATTTTCCACTACAGTGCGCATGTTGATGTAAAACAACGGAATGGTTATCAGGTATACCAGCTGATAATAGGAGGTGTAGTTGATCACCGTATAGGCCACACTGGCCAGAATGGAGAACACCAGCAGCATTCCGTGGTAGATTTTAGCCCTTCGGATGCCCAGTCTGACAGCCAGGGTTTTCTTGCCGGTATTGGCATCACTAACAATATCGCGCAGATTATTCAGATTGAGCACTCCGGCACTTAACAATCCGATCGCTGATGCCGGCAGCAGGATCGAAGGCATGAACTCTTGTGTATGCATGTAATAGGTACCGGCAACGCCTACAATTCCAAAATATATAAACACGAAAATATCTCCAAATCCAAGATAGCCATATGGATTTTTGCCAATTGTATATTTGATGGCAGCATAGATAGCTGAGATACCAACGATAAAGAAAGCAATTATGGCCCATGTCTCCGCATGACGGGTGCCGAAGTATATCAACAGCGAACCGGAAACCAGGGAGAGAAAGATAAATACCCA
>DASQZK010000243.1:0-3666 GCA_035638735.1 Bacteroidales bacterium | reverse complement strand
CCGGCCCTGTTCATAATTGCCGCCGATGGTGCCGGCATCCAGATCATCGATACAATAGGTCACCTTTTCTTTCAACCTGTCGTACCAGTAGTTCGAAACTACACCATGCACATCGGGGTAGGTGCCTGTGGCAATGGTAGCAAAACCGCTGCCTGATTCGGGAACAAGGTAATCGTGATGAGCATTCCTGCAAACCGTTCCCTTGGTTGCCAGTCGTCTGAAACCGCCGTCACCAAACTTGTCCCAGTACCTGACGAGATAGTCGTACCGCATCCCCGATACCTGGATTCCGACGATAAGCTTCGGCTTTTCCGATGGAATAGCTCTGTCCTGGGCGTTCATTCCAAATACAGATGATGATAAAACCAAGACAACACTTAAAATTTTCTTTACTGGCATAATTGGTCCATTGTTAATAGTTCCCACTTACAGACTATATCACTTTTTTCAGTGGTTAAAAGTAATAACCTGTTTGCAGGCGTTCAAAATTCTTTTTCAGCTTTTAATAACAGATTTTCCGGACTGGAGATTGAAACAGCCCTGAGAAAAAAGGAGAGGTATCCCCGTTCCGGATAAAAACTGAAAAATGGTATGGATTATTATGTTTGCCCGGGACAAAGTGAAGACACGATAGTGCATAAGGAACGTTTCAGGGCTGATCTGCTATCTTCCTTCATTTCACTTAGGCCATGAACGATACGGTGATTTCCACAGTCTGCGAAAAATTCAATGGGATTGCCCGATAATTACTGTGTAAATATTACGCAGCATTGTGAACTTTTTTTACAGTTCGGTTGACCTGCAGGTTTTCGGGTTGCGAAACAACAGTTGGCCTGCCGGAACTTCATAGTGCCAGCCGATGCAGCCATTTCGGTGGCATCATTTCAGGACAACTGGCAGGCATGAAGGATCTACCATTTACAGGGACCCGTCCCGCGTTAATTCCTGCAGGGGTATCAGTCGAATGGCCGCACCACCTCCTGCAGCCAGGTCGAGTTTTAGTTTGCTGTCGGAATTCACCTCAAAACTGACAATTTTAACCTTCTCAGGATCAGATCGGTAATCAGCACCTTCACCATCGGTGTACGTTTCAGCCCTGTAGTCTTTGTTCTGATCAAGAAATGAGAGATCCAGTTCAATGGTTCTGGCCTCCTCATTGGTGATACTCCCCACATACCATTCGTCGCTGTTCCGGTCTTTCCTTGCCATGGTTACGAATTTTCCGATTTCAGCGTTTAACACTTTGGTATCGGACCAGGTACATGGAACCTTACGGATGAATTCGAAAGCAGGATGGCCTGCATAATTTTCCGGAAGATCGGCAGCCATTTGTTGTGGACTAAAGAGAATTACGTATAAAGCAAGCTGTTTGGCCAGGGTCGTATTTACACGTGTACCTTTTACCGCACTGTAATTGAAATTAAATATACCGGGGGTGAAATCGAAGGGTCCGGCCAGCATTCGTGTAAAAGGAAGAATTGTTGTGTGGGAAGGCGGATTCCCGCCATCGGGTGACCATGCGTTATATTCCTGTCCTCTCCCACCTTCCTGCGTCATAAGATTGGGGTAAGTACGTTGCAATCCTGTGCCTTTTACCGGTTCATGATTATCGATCATGATATGGTATTTGGCTGCTGTTTCCAGGACTTTTCGGTAGTGACGCACACCAAACTGGCTATCATGCCATTCCTTACCAGCCAGATATTTATTAACGTAGCCTGTTTTTACTGCATTGACTCCATAATGGTGGTATTGCGCAAATCCTTCTTCAAGCTGATTCTCATAATTGGATACGGCCCCCCCTGTTTCGTGGTGTCCTATTAAACGGATATTTTTTACGGCAGCATAGGAGGTGATCTCTTCCATGTTAAAATCGGGATAACTTTTGGTAAAACTAAATTTCGTACCATCTATCCACCATTTCCCATCCCAGCCAAAATTCCAGCCTTCAGCCAACACACCATCGAAGCCGTTTTTGCTCGCAAAATCGATATATTTCATAACATTTTTGGTAGTTGCCCCATGTTTAGGCCCCTGTCCCCAGGTGTATTTATTGAGGTGCATACCCCACCATATACCAATGTATTTGGATGGCTCAATCCAGGAAACGTCCTCAAGTATACATGGATCGTTCAGATTGAGCATCATGGTTGAAGTGACCAGGTCCCCGGGTTTTTCTCCGATGATGATTGTTCTCCACGGACTTTTGAAAGGTGCTTTGGCATAAACCTTTACACCGTTTGACCAGGGTATCAGCTGGCTTACATACTGTTTCGGGGAACGTTTTTTAAGCGTCATTGAAGCGAAATCGGTAAGATTAGCTTCATGAATCGCCAGGAACAAACCGTCTGAAGTTTCAAAAGTAGCCGGAGTGTTTATGGTGTCGGTCTGGCTTATACTGCTTTTCCGATACAGACTTTCATAGTAACTGTTCTCCGCATGGACCGGGATCCACCAGACCTGGTGTTCTGCCGGAAAAGTGAATTGCGTCAGTTCATCTTCTATTATAGCTGAATCAAGATCAGACTGTTCCGGGAAAGTATACCTGAAGCCGGCGCCGTCATTAAAAACCCTGAAATGAATATCCATTAACATTTTTTTTCCACCTTTTTCTTTCAAATGGATGATCAACTCATTATGCCAGTCTTCAATATATTTGAATTCCCCCCAGGGTTGTTCCCATGTTTCTTTTTTTGAATCTTCCTCGTACGATAAAATCTTATAGCGTGTCAGGCTGTCCGTGTGATGCATGATCTCAAAACCCATGGCTGAGGGTTCAATTACTTTGTTGCCGTTTTTGGTCATCATGTAATGAGGTTTCCCCTCTTCCAGTGAGAATATGACCTTAACTGAATTGTCGGGAGAACTTACCTGTACCTGTTGCATCAATTGCCTGTTGCATGAAATGGAAAGACCAGATATGACCAATAAATAACCGAAAGATAATAGCCTGTTTTTCATTTAATTGTTTATGTTTTTACTTCTCAAGCAGAGACAATAAGAATCTGAGCCTGGAAAGATCCAGGCTGGCGCTGACAGAAAACAATCCATTACGAAAAACCCTAATGAATAAGTGTTTAAAACGCTATCTCACTCCCGGATAACCGGTAGATTGCTGAATATTCTCATTTCTTTCCAGTTCCAGTTGTGGAATAGGCTGGACATAGGATTCATCTCCTTTCCAGGTTATATCTCCATGCCTTGTTTCTACGTAATAATCTGCCTCTGCGGGGCCGATCTTCCATCGTCTGACATCCCACCACCACTGTCCTTCTGCAAAAAGTTCTGCCCAGCGTTCATACTTAAGAACATCATGAGCCAGGTGATCATTCTCATCAGCAGTCTTAGTACGGTCATTTAGACTTGTATAATCATATTGGCTGGGGGAATCAGGTGGAAAGCCATAGGCTCTTCTGTGAACTTTATTTATATATTCAAGTGCCAGGGAAGGATTATCATCTTTTACGAGTTCAGCATAGAGAAGATAAATATCTGGCAGTCTGATTATGGGATAGTTAGCATCGCTGCTCTGGTTTTTCCCATAAGGCTCAGGTCCCATTTCAACCCCGCGTATATTTGTAAATTTCCTGTGTTGCCATGTAATTAAATCAGGACGGTTGTTAACCTCCAGTGACCGGTCATAATAGGTAACATTCCCTTTGTCAT
>DASQZK010000242.1:0-5503 GCA_035638735.1 Bacteroidales bacterium | reverse complement strand
GATGAGATCAGGTTTGATATTTCGGCCAACCGTTACAGTATTGAGAAGATCAAATTTGCAGCTGGAAAGATTCCTGTCATAACCGTTGAGATACCTGCTGTACCTGAAGATCTGGCGTTGCTGAAGGAAAAATCGATTGATATGGTATCTGAGGGGGTGAATCACCTAAACCTTCACCAGCTGCGGCTCACACCTTATAATTTCCATAAGTTGACCGGGCGTGATTATACCTTTCTTCATGGCACCAGGGTCACGGTACTCGATTCTGAAATGGCGGCACTGGAAATGATACGCTATACGACGGAGAAGAGCCTTGATCTGCCGGTCAATTATTGTTCCTTCGTTTACAAGAACCGTTACCAGGCTCTGGCTGCCCGAAACCGGTATGCGCCTCTTATGCAGTCACAATGGGAACACAAGAGCAGTAGCGGCTACCTGCGGTCGGTTTTTTTGCCGGGCGATATGAAGGACGCCTCCTCAACCCTTCTTGCCCGGTATGGCGATAAGCTTTTATCTTCAGGCAGTAACATTCATATTACCGATCCGGGCTTTCTCGAAGCCACCCGGTTGTCGGAACCGGTCACCCTGGTTTATAACAAGGTAACCTTAAAACAGAAGCTGAGTTATTATTTTCCTTTTAAGGAAGTAAGATTATCTTCAGGCATGAAGGTCTATCTCGAGAAACAACCTGTATTTAGACAGTCATTTGCCAGCGGTTCTATTCTGTCGGCATTCCTTGGCGGGAAAACCTCAAAACTATCAAAGATCAACCAGGTTGCCGGTGACTTTGAAACCATGCCGACGGGCCTCGCCGACTATTTTTAACGGTGATACCAAACCAATATCAATACTCCTTCCTCCTGGGCAGTGTTCTTATTTTTTAACGAAAGCAGAAATGACATCAATGAGCCCGGGCATGACAGGCAGATTAGGATTGTTATATGTCATCACGTTTTCCGCACGTCCGCCGGGTGAATTCTTTAAAATATGATTCATTCCGTTAATAAACTCAGTCTGTGCTTTTGGGTCGCCCGTTTTCAGGTTGACTGTATCCCGGTGCGATATCTGCAGGTACCTGCGTTATCAGGCAGGTGTGGACGATAAAAATGCAGATGAGGTGTGAAATTCTTTTCATTATTATCAGCTGTTTTTATTACTAACATAAATGTATCAGTAAATGAACAAGCGATGAACGCTGATTGGTTAACGCTGTAACCTTTAAGCAGGATCAATGTTCGGAAAGAAGTTTTAGTATATTAAATAATAAGTATTTGGTATAGTGAAAACAAACTAAATTTCTATTTTTGACCGTTGTAAATAAAGGTCAGGTAAGACGAGACTCATCTACTGGTTTTACCTTTACTAAAGTCAAAACCGTAATTTTCCATGCAGACGATATCGGGGAGGTCGGTGATGACAGAATGAATTAATACCGGAAAATATCATGTCAGATACTAATCAACCTGATTTTGAAAATCAGAACAACCGGCCGACCGGGCTATTCAGAGACAGAAACATCGTTTCCGATCTTGCTGCCCCCGCCTTGTATTCGAGATTCGCAATCCGTTTTTTTGCCATTTTTTGCTCCACCCTTGTTGGTGGAATACTTATGGCCATTAACCTGCACCGGTTGAATAAGAAGACAGAGCTACTGCTCGTTTTGCTTTTCTCATTTATGTTTACCCTTGGTGGGGCCGTCCTTTTCACCCATTACGGTCCTAAGTTCACAAACATCCTTATTATCACAAACCTTATCGGTTCGGCCATCCTGGAGGAGCTATACTGGAACAGGGTTATCGGCAAATCTATTAAGTACCGCCGCAAGCAGGTATGGCCGGTCCTTCTTTTTGTTTTTCTCCTTTCTCTCCCGGTACTGATGACGGCCGTATGATTGGTACCAGCTAAAATCTAACCATGGTATATTAAACTGGTAAACCTGTCAGATTCATTGTTATTTCCTGATTAATTTACGAGGTATTTTAACATTCGTCTTCCTGGTTTGTTTTCCGTTCACTATGAACCTTAAACCAGTCTGCTTGTGAAAATTTTACTCTCAGGCGTCACCGGATATGTAGGCAAGCGCCTGCTGCCGGTTTTAGCGGCCAAAGGCCACGACCTTGTTTGTTGTGTAAGGGATAAGCAGCGTTTTGCCATTCCTGAAGAATTTGCTTCCCGAATCACTGTTGTAGAAGTTGATTTTCTCTCACCCGTCAACATTGGTTTATTGCCGCCGGGTATTGATGCAGCCTATTATCTTATCCATTCCATGTCCACTGCGGGTGGGGAGTTTTATGACCTCGAAGCTGCTGCAGCAGGACATTTCGTTGCCTATATGGAACAGGCTGGTGTTAAACAGGTCATTTATCTCAGCGGAATTGTTAATGAAGAGAAGTTGTCGAAACACCTGGCTTCGCGTAAAAATGTTGAAGACATTCTTGAAGGGGGTACGTTTCACCTCACTGTTCTGCGGGCCGGTATTATCGTTGGGTCTGGAAGTGCCTCGTTTGAGATCATCCGCGACCTGGTAGAAAAGCTTCCGGTTATGATTACCCCCCGTTGGGTACTCACCCGCTCGCAGCCTGTGGCTATCACAGATGTTATTGCAGGACTTTCGGGTGTACTGGGTAACCAGGCTTGTTATGACCGGTCTTTTGATATCGGGGGACCAGACGTGCTGACTTACCGCCAGATGCTTCTTGAATATGCCGAAGTGCGCGGACTAAGGCGTTATATCTTTACCGTCCCCGTGATGACGCCCAGGCTGTCTTCCTACTGGCTTTATTTTGTTACCAGGGTTTCTTACAAGCTTGCGGTCAATCTTGTAGAAAGCATGAAAATGGAAGTCGTTGTGAAGAATAACGACCTGTTTGATATGCTCGGCATTTCGCCGCTTTCTTATAAATCGGCCATTCATAAGGCGTTTGCTAAAATTGAGCAGAACCATGTAGTGTCCAGCTGGAAGGATGCCCTCAACAGCAGCATGGGTGAAAAGGCTTTATCATCGTACATCGAAGTTCCAGGCTATGGATGCTTTCACGACAGGAAAGAGATAAAAGTGGAAGATCCTGAGCAGGTTCTCGACAACCTCTGGGCAATCGGTGGCGACCGGGGATGGTACTATGCCGACTGGTTATGGAAGATACGGGGATTTATGGATAAGCTGGCCGGAGGGGTGGGTCTGCGGCGTGGCAGAACCGATCCTGTTAAAATAAGGGCGGGTGATGCCCTCGATTTCTGGAGAGTCCTGTTTGCCGACCGCAACGAGCGCAGGCTTATGCTATATGCCGAAATGAAGCTTCCCGGCGAAGCCTGGCTTGAATTCACGATTGACAAAAACAACGTTTTAAAACAGGTTGCCACATTCCGGCCCCGCGGACTTGCCGGGAGAATGTATTGGTTTTCCGTTTATCCCTTTCACCTGTTTGTTTTCAGGGGTATGATCAGGAATATTGCCGGTTTCCAGGCATCGCGGCAATAAATACTGTTAAGGTAAGGCTTTACACGAACGCTGGCTGCACTGATCAGAGCGGTTACCTTACTTTCCGGCCCGGGCACGTAATCAAACAATGCATTGCATGAGATGGTTATATAACAAGCCATTAGATAACCTGAAGCATCATCTGCTTCTACAATACATTTCGTTCAATAATTTCAATGAAATACTATTAATCATAAAGGATGATAATATGAAGAAGATAGCCATTTTTCTTGTTTTGCTTAGTATTCCGGGCTTTTCAGTGAACCTGTTTTCACAAATTAAGCAGTCGGACCACGATGCTGCCGGAAGCCATGCCACAGGTCCGTTTAACAGGTATCCGGGTTCAACCATCGAATATTACCAGGAACATTATCAGAATTATTTTGTAGTGAGGGCCAAACCTTATTTTTCGAAAGCTGTGAATGACTGGGATTTTCCGGTATACGAAGTTCGGGGCGATGTGCTAAGAATTCTCTATTCTGTTCCTCTGCAGAATACCCCTGAACAATGTTATGAATATTACCTGCGAGCTTTGAAAGCCGGGGGTTACGACATCATTTTTAATGGTGTGGGATCGGATGAACTTGGTCCTCCTGAACAGTGGTACAACCAGGTTTACAGTTCAATAAGCGGGTTTAATCCCCTGAAAGCACCCTCATTGAGCCTCAGCGGGCAGAATCATTGTTATATTGCCGCGAAAACAAATGATGAAAAAAATCCTGTCTTCATTACGTATTTTTTTGAAGATGACCGGGTAGACTGGGATTTTACCATCATCCTTATGGATGTTATATACACAAAAAAACCTGAGAAACAAGGTGAAAAATAAGAAAAAAGAAAAACCGCAAAGCGCATCTGCAGGGGTATAATCGGTTACTTTAAGGGCTTTAGCCCTGATGCACCTTGCGGTTTTTGTGTTGCATTAATCAGTAATTGATGTATTAACGCTCATTTATGCAAATTGTTTTCAGATTTCCCCAAAATTAAAATTTTTCCCGTTGGGTCGCACCACCGTGCGACCTAATGCCAATTCACCCCCTGCTAAAATGCCTATTCATGAGAGGCATGATAATAATCCACCTTCGGCGGGTAAGGAATTTTCCTGTTCCACCAGGGAATCATTGATGTTCCCAATTCTTTCGTTTTTATCACGGCTTCCTGATATGATTTTAGCTTCATATAACTTACATCTCTCAAATCGAAAGGGAAGGGGAGACGCGTGGTATACCGGGAAAGGTCATCTTTCATTTCCTGCAGTTTAGCGCTGTAAGCCGGATCATAAGCCAAATTCACCTGTTCCCACGGATCATTCTGTAGATCATAGAGCTGGTCGGCATCGAAATAGCCCGGTTGGTATTCAGCAGCGATATAGCCATGAGCCTGGAAGGGATTCCCGAAATGTGTTATGGTTACCTGGTCGTGGTCTTTGAGCTTTTCAACAATCCTGTCGGGAAATCGCATGGCAATGTATTTAAAATTACCGTCAGATACACCACGGGTATAACCGTCTTCGAAATACAGGTATTTCCTGTCGGGTATTTTTTCTCCTTTCAGGATAGGGAGGAAACTTTTACCGTCGAAGGTGACATTTCCGGGTAATGCAGCCCCGGCCACATCGGCAAAAGAAGGCATGAAATCGACAAACTGGACAGGTTCTTCGGTCATTGTGCCGGCTTTCAGTCCTTTGGGCCACCGTACAATAAAAGGCACATGAACACCGCGTTGGTAACAGGTTGTTTTACCGGGTTCGATGGAATGATCAGCCGTAAGAATAACGATCGTATTATCGGCGAGTCCCTGTTCATCGAGCATCTTCATCAGGGCGCCAACCTGGTCGTCCAGGTAAATGATACCGGCATCATAATGTCTGACATAATCAGGAACGTTATCACTGGTGTCAATGTCCAGTTTAATAAGCCTGTCGAAGATCGTTTTTCGGTCGGGCTGGTATTGATAAGGATTTTCGACTCGTCCTTCCGGGGTAATATGTGCATCGGCTTTCAGGCTCGAGAAATGGTTAGGACC
>DASQZK010000241.1:0-3203 GCA_035638735.1 Bacteroidales bacterium | reverse complement strand
GCTGAAAGTGCAGAGTTCACCGATTCCATCACATTTTTTGGTCCCTGGCAGGTGCCGGCAATGGTGATGCCGTCGATTACCGTTTCTACCGGACGAAGCTTGGGGTGAATCTCATTGTAAAACTTATCACGTCCTTTCGGGAGTTTTAACAGGTTACCTACTGAATTATCTGCCCTGGGAACCATGCCTGTAACCAGTACAACCAAATCTGCCTTTACTTCAATCTCCCTGTTATTTGTGAGAATATCATTTACTTTGACGAAAGTTTTTCCATGCCTGCTTGTCACTTCCGGAAGGGCATCTTCATAAGATTGCAGGTAGATATCTCCTTTGCGGGACGATTCGGCATAGAGCACTTCCTGCTTGCCATAGGTGCGGATGCCCCGGTTGAAATGAAAATTATGTATGTCACCGAATTTTTCTTTGGCATGAATCGCCGCGTGAATGGTTGAGGTACAGCAGTAACGGGAACAATATTTGTTCTCTCCTTCCGGCTGACGACTGCCCACGCAATAAATATAAGCTATGTCTTTAACCTCTTTTCCCCGGTACATCAGTTTTTTATCATTGAGGGCCACCAGCCGTTTGAATTCCGGCAGCGTTACCACATTGTCAATTTGATGGTACCCAAATTCACCATCTGCAGGAGTATAGGGATCATATCCTGTTGACATCAGTACGGAGCCTACATGGATGTGTAGCGTTTCTTCCTGCTGGTTGAGGTCAATTTCTGAACAATGTTGCTGACAATCGCCGCACCGTGTGCAGTTTTCCATATCAATCACCGGCAGGTGCGGGTGTTCACCCGGATAGTTATGGTAGATAGCCTTTCTTTTTGTCATACTGAAGTTGAACTCATCCGGTACTTCTATCGGACAGGCATCAATGGCTTGCTGTAGTTTTTCCGGTTCGCATTGCCCTTTCACATAGCGGGGCCTTATTTTCACCATCAGGTTGAAATTACCGATGCTGCCTGATGAGGCAGTGACTTCGGCATTGGTGAAGATGGTGACATTGCTTCGTTCTTTTAGTGTTTTGTACAGGCGGGTAGCCAGACTTTTACCTGTTTCATCAGAAGTGAAAAGCACATCCCACTGTGCGATGCGCCCGCCAGTGAATGGTTCCCGTTCGATAAGGTAAACAGGACAATCCATGTTTGATAATTCGATGGCAGCCCGCATTCCGGTCACACCGGCCCCGATAACGGCTACCGCCTTTTGTGCAGGTATTTTGATGGGGTCGAGTGAATTGCTTCTTCTTGCTTTGGCAATGGCAGCTTTTACCAGTTTGATGGCCTTGTCAGTGGCTCCTTTTTTGTTATCAGAATGGGCCCAGGAAGCCTGCTCACGGATGTTGGCATGTACATAATTGTACTTGTTCAGTCCGGCTCTTTCCGTTACTGCACGAAACGTTACCAGGTGCAACTTGGGAGAGCAGGAAGCCACTACCACACCATCCAGCTCGTTGCTTTTGATGTCTTCCACCATCTCCTTCTGGTTGGAATCAGCACAGGCAAACATCGTTGTTTTGGCAAGTGATATGCCTTCTTCATTTTCAACCGCCTGTCTTACTTTTTCCACATCCACATAATCGGAGATGTTACCTCCGCAATGACAAATATATACGCCTATTTTATTTTTCATTTTTGTTGGGTTAAATAGCTGATTGTTTCTGATGAAGCCGAACCGGCAGACAGTATGGAATCAGGGATGTCCATTGGTCCTGAAGCGGTACCTGCTACAAATACTCCTTCAATACTGGTTTGGGCCGGGCTGGCCAGCACGTCTTCCTGGTGTACAAAATTATAGGGATCCAGCTTCAGTTCTTCCCCGGAAAACAGGGAGGCTGCATCCAGGTTGGCTTTTACACCTACTGAGAGGATAACCATGTCGTGTTCGGCCTCTTGTACTTTGCCCTTGTTAATATCTTCATAACGGACGATCAGGTTGCCGTTTTCTTTCTCCCTGATCTTCCCGATTTTTCCTTTTACAAATTCAACACCCATTCCTTTGGCTTGATCATAAAATTCATTGAATCCCTTACCAAATGCCCGGATATTCAAATAGTAGATGGTTACATCGGCCATAGGGAGGGCACCCATGATAAGCTGTGCCTGTTTGATGGAATACATGCAGCAGATCTGCGAGCATATCGGGTTTCCTACACTTTCATCCCGTGAACCGGTACAGAGCACGTAGGCAATATTATCGGGCATCTTGCCGTCGCCGGGTCTCAAAATGGTATTAAAAGGCCGGGTAGGTGCCAGTTGTCTTTCCATCTGCATGGAAGTGATCACATTTTTGAATACACCGTATCCGTAACGTGGCATCAGCGTTGGATCAAAAAGTTTAAAACCGGTGGCTACAATTACCGATCGGGCACTAATAACATATTCTTCGGTTTGCTGCGTAAAGTCAATACAATTTGTCGGGCAGGCTTTCTCGCAGGCTCCGCATAGTGTACAGTTTTCCATGTCGATGGCTGCCACACGCGGACTGGCAATACTGAAAGGGATGAAGGCAGCTTTGCGTCCTATCAGGTCAAACTGGTACTGGTCGGAGATACTCACCGGACAGGCCTGTTCGCATAACTGGCAGCCGGTGCAGTCTTCTGCAACAACATACCGGGGCATCCGGGTTACCTGAGCTTCAAAATTGTTTTCTCCAACCTTATTAATCTTCTTTACGGTGCTTCCTGTAAATATTGTAATATTTGGGTGCCGGGATATTTCTGATACTTTTGGTGTTGTGATACAGGCTGCGCAATCGAGGGTTGGAAAAACCTTACTGAGCAGGATCATTTTCCCGCCAATAGAAAGGTCCTTCTCAACCACCAGTACCCTGAAGCCATTGTTGGCCAGGTTCAGGGCTGCTTCACCCCCGGCAATACCTCCACCGACAACTACTACATCATAAGAAGCTTGTTTTGTTTTTCCCTGCATGATTAATTGTTTGTGTTTTTAAGCAAATATTCATTGAATGATTTCACATGTTTCACGAAAGCCTCGCTGCATACCGAGCATAATGCTGCCATACGAAGGCGTGCCGGATCCATCTCTTTTCCTTTCATCATTTCATGTGTTTTCCTGATAATCTCACCCGTTTTCTGAGTGCATGATTCCCCGTAGGTACAGTCGCTGCCATCGGCGGCAATGAAGACACCATCGAAGCCCTGCTCGTAAGCATGCATGATCCACCTGGGTT
>DASQZK010000240.1:0-2559 GCA_035638735.1 Bacteroidales bacterium | reverse complement strand
GGGAGTAACCCCCTTGAGATGTCTGGAACATGTGAAACACGGAACCTTCCCGCCCCCGAACTTTCAATCCCAATCAAATACCATTAAAATGTCATAAGCTGCCGATCAGAAAGATAATGGATGCGCCAAACTACCGGTCCGAATGTTTTCAGACAAACAACTGAATCACCCACTGAATGTCATTTCATTCTTGTCTCTTCAATTACCCCATATCCCTGTCTTAATCCTCCGAAATCAATCAAAACCTGATCGATAATTACGCCCGGATCAACAGGGTAAATTTTCAGTGTATGCCAGCCTGCCTGGTTAATTGTTACCGGAAGCTTTATCACAACAGTGTTGCTCAATACATTTTGTTTCCACTGTTCACTGCGTCCATGCGTAACAAAATCACCGGACATAATCTTTCCGTCATCCAGTTGTACCGCCACGCGAACACTGTGCTGATCGTTTACCGGATGCACCGGAATACCAATCACATGGATAGTGGCTTCTCCGGTGCTGAAGTTACGAAATGAAACCGTGGCAGCCGGACGATTTTCAATATAGCCTGTGTCTGATTCAGCCATTACGGGTTTTGCTTCCAATGCTCCGCCGGTATGAGACAGACCGGCCACTTTCTTCCAGTGCAAGCCTGATGCTGTACTGTTCGAAACAGTAAGATCTTCGGCAAAAACAGACAGATAGCCGTTTGTCTCTGCAAACCTGTCCTCGTGCTTACTATTTAGCTCAGGATTAAAAACCGGTACCTTAATTGTGTATTTTTTATCATTTCCTTTCAATATGATGATGCCTGTCAGGCTTTCCTCTTTAGGTAATTTGTCTTTTTGAAGGGTAACCCAAAGTCGTGCATCGGTTTTCCCCGAAGCTGCATCCAGAGTTCCATTCAACTCACTAACGTTTATCCATGGTGTTTTATCAGCAATTTTCCAGTCGACATTTTTATTTCCTTTCAGATAAAGATCGATAAAAAACTTTTTCCCTGCATAGGCCGGGAAAACAGGTAAACTACATACAGTATCTGCAGAAAATGCATCTCCTTCCGGGCTGATACTCCAGCCAGTTGCAGTTGCATAATGGATAGTGTCGGTCTTGGGCGGGGCGAATACCGGCAGGTTCCTGGGTTTCATGGATATGATGTGTTTCCATTTCCCATCAGCCAGTTTGTTATTGTAATAGTCAGTGAGTTGTACAATGCTGTCATAAGCTGTATTTGACAGATCGGCGTAAGTCCTGGCTGAAAGACGTTGCTGCCTGTCATACAGGTTGGCTTTATCGAAATACAGAAATTTCTTGTTCATCAGCGAGGCACAGGTCACAGGGTAAAAAACCAGTTCGAAATATGCATCGGCACGTGCAGCAGGGATCAGATCTTTCAAAATTCTGACTTTTTGCTGGATCTGTTGATAGTCTTCAATACGTTGTTCTGCCTGATCTCCGTAATAAAAATGGTTGTAGGCTGTAAGATGTGTGGGCCGGGTTGGTTCGGTCTGACTCCATCCCATAAATTCCGGGCGGCGTTCATAAGCCAGATCATAATAACTTTTAAATACGTTTGCCAGTTTGCCTGCATGTTCTTTTGAAACATTTTCTGCCAGCCAGTTTTTCATATGACGGTTCACCGCTGCTCCATTTTGAAATTTACCGATATCCCAGGCCATATCCATAGACAGACTTAGGTTGTATTCTGCCGGTTTGATATCGCCCACATTGATCACCCACATTCTCTTTGCTCCTGTCTGGTATGCTTTGGTAAGTTCTTCCCTGATCAGCAGTGGATGGGTGGTGCTCAGCCAGAGGTAGTCATGCGGCCTGCCCCAGTATGAGAGATGGTAATAAATTCCACTGCCACCAGAACGTTTGTTTTCCTCCGGGCTATTTAGTCTCCGGATATAACCGTAGTTGTCGTCGGGCCAGATAATGGTCACATCATCGGGGATTTGCAATCCTGCATCATACAGGTCCAGCACTTCCTTGTAAGGAATGAAGGCCTGCGGGATTTTGGAAGCGTCCGGATTGATCTGGTTTTTGATGATCTTCCGCTGGTCGCTGATAATCGTATCCATGGCAGCCACCCGTTCTTCCTGCGTGGAGAAGCCTTTGATGCCTGAATCATGGATGCCGCGCATCCCGATGGTATAGATATTTTCATACGGGGCACTTTCAATGGCTCTTTCTTTCCAGTAGTCATACACCTGCTGCCTGTTTTTTCCGTAATCGTAAGGGCCGTATTCTTCTTCATGCCACTCGTACACATTGTCGCGAAGCATGGGTTCAGCATGCGAACTGCCCACGACAATGGCATAATTGTCAGCAACGACCTTGTTTTTCGGATAATGATAAAATGCTTTAGTGCAGGGGTGCATGGCCGGCCAGATGAGGTTGGCTTTTAGCCGGAGCAACAGTTCAAATATCTTTGCATACGTTTTTGGGCCTATGTCTCCGGTTTCCGGTTCCAATGTTTTGGCAGCCCAGGGTTGCAATCCCCAGTCTTCGTCATTCAGGAATATTCCGCGGTATTTAACCGAAGGTTGATGACTGAGATAGTTATCTGCCGTG
>DASQZK010000239.1:0-2984 GCA_035638735.1 Bacteroidales bacterium | reverse complement strand
AACACCTCTTGAGACATAAACAGAGAAAAGGCCGGTGATGATCCCGAGGAGAATATAAAACGGGATATTCTTCATGACAAAAGGATCGACGATGGAAAACGAGAACATAACGCCTTTCCCGAGAAGGAAATATGAAACGGTAGCTCCGGTTACTGCCGAGATCATAAGGGGAACGATGGACCACATGGTGAGGTCGAGCATCAGCACTTCGAGGGCAAAAATAAGGGCGGCAATAGGTGCCTTGAAGATCCCTGCTATGGCAGCTGCCGCACCACAACCCAGCATAAGTGTGGTGGTCTTATAATTCATTTTCAAGAGCTTGGCCAATCTTGATCCGATGGCCGAACCGGTCAGCACAATGGGTGCTTCAAGTCCAACAGACCCGCCAAAACCTACAGTCAATGTACCACCAATCATCGATGAATAGGTATTATGCGAAGAAAGCACACTGTTTTTCCTGGAGATGGCCAGTAATATTTTACTTACACCGTGAGAAATATTATCCTTCAGCACGAATTTTACATACAGGACGGTAAGAAAGAGCCCAATGAACGGAAGTGCAAAATAAAAGAAGTTCACCCGGTCGACATTTAGCTTGTTGGTGAGCAACTCCTGAGTATAATGTACAGTGTTTTTAAGCAGGACAGCGGTAAGTCCACCCAAAATCCCGATGATGAAACTCATTATGATCACAAATCGCCTGTTCGAAATATGTGATTCGCGCCACCGGTACAATTTTGCTATAATACGCCTGCTTTTCATGACCTGCAAAAGTAATCAAGTTTAGTTACAGGTTGAAATAATTTTCATGAATTAAATCTGGCAGTGTGTCAAATTCATCAATATGTTGATTGACAGGCTAAAAAAGCTAATCAATGATCAGAGAATGAACGGGTCTCTGTCATGCGTGTGCCACCATACCATCGTAAAACAGGCTTGTCATCATTTTTCTTTTTGCAGTGATTAAGCCAGTGGCTGGACAGGTCGACACGGGGTCTATGTCGCAGGGTTGTGGCGGCTGGTGAGACATTGCGACATAACATGGCATTGCAGCATCACTTCGGGAAGTGGCAAACGCCTTCCTCCATTTACTCATAAACCAGTGCATCGGCCGGATTCAGACGTGCTGTTTTTACAGACTGGACTAAAACCATGATCAGGCTGAAGAGAGAGACCAGCATGACAGGGATGATGAAAATCCAAACGGAAATTTCCATCCTGTTGGAAAAATTGCTGAGCCATTTCCCAAGGGCGCTATAAATGACCGGGGCTGAAAGAATCGAAGCTACCAGCAGTAATACCATGTAATTCATTGACAGCAGGACAAGAATCTGCCTCATACTGGCCCCGTGAACCTTACGAATCCCAATCTCTTTGCTGCGTTGTGCCGCCGAAAAAGCCGAAAGACTCAGTATACCAAGCAGGGTGATGAAAAGCGCCAGTATACTGAAGATGGCAAAGACTTTCCCAAACTTTACTTCCGATTTATACTGGCTGTTATAGAAGTCCTCGAGATAGAAATATTCGAACGGATTACCCGGAAAGAATGCTTCAAACTCTTTTTGAAGGCTTTTTATCATTTCTTTCCTGTCGGCCGAAGGATCGGGCTTCACAGAAAAATACCCTTCATAACGCTCTGCCAGTCTGAATATCTGAGGTTCAAAATCGGTCCGTGGCGATTGCTGGTGGAAGTCTTCAATAACGCCGATAATTTTATTCTCCAGTCCTCTTATCATGATAATTTCACCGATAGCCCCGGAAGGTTTTTGATAGCCAAGCAACCGGCATGCCGTGAGGTTGGTGATAACGGCATCCTGGTCAGCAGGCCTCTCTTTAGAGAAATTACGTCCCTCGATAAATACATTTGAATAGACGTCGGTATAATGGTAATCGGCGTCGGTGATCCTGTAATTGTTGCCTTCACCAGGATCCTGCCCTTTTCTTATAATACCGCCACGGTTCAACATATTGCTCTTGCCGGGGATAACCGATGAAAAGGCCATCGCCTTTACGAAGGGTCGATTTTCAATTTCATCCTTAAAAGCAGCCCGTTTTGCGAGCAGGTCCTTTCCTCCAACCCGGGGAGCTTTCATCACTACGATACCTGTTTTATCATTTCCGGTTTCCTTCTCATGCAGGTATTGTAATTGAAGATATACGCTAATGGTACCAGCAATAAGGATCATAGCCATAAAGAACTGGAATCCAAGTAATACTTTGCGAAGAAAGACGGCTTTTTTTGAACCGGTGAATGAATTCCTGAGGTTGACGGCCAGCTTGCGGGAAAGGATTCCCCAAACCGGCACCAGTCCGGCCAGGAGGATACCGGCAGCCAGAATAATAACCAGAATTCCTAAAAACCAGGCCTGCCGCCATATCCCAAAGCCGGATGGTACGCCGGTAAGGTTTGAAAACAAAGGATATAAGGATTCAAAAAGAGCCACTGCCAGAATGAAAGCAGCCAGATTTATGATAAGTGATTCCACAACGAACTGTTTGATCAGGTCGGAGATACCTGCCCCCAGTACCTTCCTCAGACTTATCTCGCCCCACCGCCCGATAAGATTCACAGATAAAAGATTCACAAAATTTATCCAGGCAATAACGATAATAAACCACGCTATGATATAAAGAAATGTAACGGAATTGCGGTTTCCGTTGTCACCAAGCTCATGCATATAGTGCGATGTAAGATGAATGTCGGTGACCGGTTGAAGGCTGTACCCGATCCGCAATTTATATTGAGCCATGAATTCACCGAGCTCGGTGTCGATCATTTTCCTTAGCTTCTCGTCTATGACCTTCGGGTCGGTACCTTTTCTCAGCTTCACGTAATTATAAAACCCACTGTAAATCCAGCCATATATTTTAACATTCTCCCCAAGCTGTTTGTCCCAGTTTATAAATGAGAGCAGGATATCGGCCCTGAAGTGGCGGTTTGGAGGCAAATCGCGATATACCCCGACAACCCTGAATGGTTGTTT
>DASQZK010000238.1:0-8042 GCA_035638735.1 Bacteroidales bacterium | reverse complement strand
GTGACAAGGTCCCTGTGCAAACGTTGAAGATACTGTTTGCTGTGATGGTGTTGGTTGCCGCGGCACGAATGCTGTGGGCTTCCAAACTACCGGAGCCTGAGAAAATGCTGTCGATGAAAAAAAGGAGTCTTATCGGTTTCTTCGTTGGCAGTTTTGCCGGGTTTACCGGGGGTATGCTCGGCCTGGGCGGGGGCTTCATCATCGCTCCAATCCTCATGATGATGGGTTACAAGACCAAAGAAGCTGCAGCCACCACGGCCTTCGTTGTAACATTCTCTTCGCTGTCGGGCTACCTGGGCCATATGTCGCAGGGGCACATGAATTGGTCCCTCACCATTATCGTGATCATTGCGGTTTTAATAGGATCCCAGGCCGGCGGACACTATATGACCCGTAAGGCAAAATCAAAACAGGTAAAAATAATTTATGCCGTAGTATTGCTCCTTATAGCTGCCAAACTAATATATGGTGTAATTGCGTAAAAGATGAGAAAAATCAGGCACATAATTCCCTTCCTCTTTCTGACAGTCCTGTTCCGACCAGTACCAGCACAGAACCAGCCTCCCGGAAATGTCAGATGGAATGGTTATACCCAGATACGCTTTACCTCGAACTTCAATGATGTAAATTCGTTCTCGATGCGACGAATGAAGTTCTGGCTAACTTCTGCAAAGGGTTTTAACAATCATTGGGGCTTTAAAATTCAGACCACCATAAGCAGTAATCACAACGAAAGTTTCCTGTTACAGGATGTCTATGCCACGTATCAGCTGCACAAGGTAAAACTCAGAATAGGCCAGTTTGTCCCGGAATTCAGCCTTCAGCGGTTTCAACCCGATTATGTCGTCCCCCTGGCTGAGCGGTCTGCGGTTGTAAACGCCTTAATTCCAAACGGATCGCTGGGAGCCCGTGATATTGGTCTCGAAGGTGGCTATACCGGTCCGGGAAAGAAGCTTCAAACCTGGTTGGGCGTTTACAACGGTTACGGCATTAAGCGTTACCAGCTTAACTACCAGGGCATTCTTTTGACTCAGAAGACCGCTTTCCTGTATGCAGATAATCATCTCTATTCAGGCTATTCCGTGATGTACCGAAAGGCAGATCAACTACAGCTTAAATCTGTGTTGCCCGATTCCGTCCTGTTTACCGGTAACGATATCCGCTTTAATATTTTTACGAGGTTCATCACAGGAAAATGGCAATTCCAGGCCGAATATTTCCGGGCCAGCCTGGAGCAAAAGATGGCTGACGGTTACTATATCCTCGCCTCCCTAACGCTGTCGAAAAACCAGATTGTGACATCCTGGAATAAGTACAATGATCTTATTGCAAATACGGATAATAATCCTGTTATACATTTTGGATACAATCGGCTTGTGAACGGAAACAAATTGAAGCTGATGGTTGATGACGGCATTCGATTTACCAGACAAAGCATTGATAATCAATTTTTAACACTGCAAATGCAACTATTCTTCAATTAATATGAAGCTACAAACGATAACATATAAGTATCCTCGTCACCTGTTCATGTACTTCCATTTTGAGGTATTGGCTTACCAGGTGATATAAACTTTAATTAACAAACATCAAAATTAAAAAATCATGGTAAATCCAAAAGACTGGCTCGAATTCGGGCAAAAATTCCACGGACACAAATGCCCTGCTATGCCCATGGGCCTGAGGGTGGGTGCCGCGGCTCTCAACAAACTGGGTATCGAACGTGCTAAAGACGGACAGATCATTGCCCTGGTAGATCTAGGTGACGATCATTGTGCCACATGCTATGCCGACGGTTTACAGGTTATCCTCGGAACTACCTTTGGTAAAGGCAACATCAAAAAAACCCATAAAGGCAAGTGGGCTGTTACGGTTATTGACAAAGCTACCGCCAGGGCCGTACGCGTTACACCAAAAGCTGAAGCCATGCTGGCTAACAAGCAAACATCATTTTTCAGGGATTACCGTGAGAAAGGCATTCCTGCCAGCAAGGTCCCGGATGAAGTAGTTGAACCACTGGTTGTAAAAGTCATGGGAGCCCCCGAGGAAAACTTGATCAACATATCAGAGGTATTCGATTATGACCTGACGGAACACCCTCATAGTTTTAACAGTTTCGTGTGTGAAGAATGTGGCGAAATGACCGTTACGGAATACGGACGTATCAAAGCAGATTCCAAGGTTTGCATGGATTGTGCTGAAAAGATCTGATACGAAAGTCAACTGTATTTGGAAAGGGCTGCCTTATCGGGCCAATTAACCTGACCTGGGAGACAGCCCTTTACTTCATCAACCCATAATCACTAAAATCCGCTGGTTTCTTCATGTTTATTGTGGCAGATGTCACAGGATTTCAAAAAAAAACGGGCCGGACGTAAAACTCCGGCCCGAACTACGAATAAAACTATCGGATTACTCTCCCTGACTGTTAATTGGTATATGGCTTAATAAAGTTATTTCTTCAGGCCCCTCATAATTATACTGGTACAGACCGCCGGAACCGATCATCATCAACACACCTTTATACGGGATGACGTCAAAAGCATTTACGTCCGGAAACCAGGCTGTCTTGACAAGATTTTGCGGATCATCGGCATTGTAGACTTTCAAACCGGCCGGGCCATCACATACAAACAAGGTTTTGGCATCTATCCCCAGTCCGTAAGGTTCCTGCATCGGATACGACTGTTCCCATTCCGGATTGGCAATGTTGGAGACATCAATCACATCCAGCTGGCTGGTAGCTTCACCACAGAGATTCCCGGCCCTGAGGGTAACATAGGCATAATTACCGTCCACAACCACAGGATCACAGCTTCGGATATGATTATAGGACGACACATATCCGGGCTGTGAAGGGATGTTCAAATCAAATATGAGCATGCCGGTCTGTGTTCCGAAATATAGTTTATTACGGTATTGAAAAATGGTTTCCACACCCCATCCGATCGATTGATCGGAAACCAGCAACGGACTCGAAAGTTCATCGATATCAAAGGTCTTCAGATTATACCGGTCCACCGTATAGAGAAAGTTCTGATAAATGGTGAAACGGGCCATTGAGCCTCCAACGCCGACTGACATGGACCCGGAACCCGCATCGGTATAACTGGTTTTGCTGTTTACCATGCCGCCCTCAGCCATCATAAGGTCGCTTCGTACCAGGAAGGTGAAATTGGTACCGGTCTCTACATCCTCTTCCACCAGCTTTGTCTCCCACCCCACCACAATGCCTTTCGTGGCATCCACGGATTGAATCGGGAGGTTATTTCCATCGTCAACAGGTGGCAGTGAATAAGGGAAAATACTGTCGACCCTCCCGACTTCCCTGATATTTTGAATATCGCTGATATTAAGGGCTACCAGATCAATAAAAGTGTCGGCATACAGGATGCTGTCTTTTATAGCCATGTCGGTGTTACCCGGGATCTCGATGAAAGAAACAAAAACGGGTTCGGCAGGATTGCTGTTGTCGATAACATGAATCCCTTTCATCGACTCATTAATGAAAATGTAATGGTCTTTAAAGTAAATTTTTCCGGGTTGAATGATATCTTCTGACCCCGTGACTTTTACCGACTTTTTAAATGACTGCGAGTCCATATACACCGGTGAATTGACATAATAGCGGTCGGTTATCTTCTCTTTACAGCCGGTGAATGATAAGATGATCATTGTGAAAAGGGCCAGGTGGCTTAGTGTCTTCATAGGTCCTGTGGTATTAGTTTTGTCTATAGATGTGAACGGGGGCCATAAGGATGCGTTGAAACGATTTTTTTCACAAACGCAACGGATTCAGCCTCGAATGCATCCCTGTATAAAACCTCCCTGTTATGACCAGCCAGCTTCATCCGTTCCTCTTAATTCTTTTCGTGTTCCTGTCTGCAGTATCATTCGGACAGAATAAAGAAGATGTCATCTATTTATCAAATGGCAGCATCATCCGGGGATTGATCCTGGAAGACAGTCTGAAAAACAATGTAAGGATCCTCAATCATGCTGGTGATACATGGTCGTTCTCCCAGGAAAGCATTGATACGATAACACGTGAGAAACCTTTTGAATATAATGCTTTCATGTTCTATAAGCCAGGTATTGAAATTGAATTGGGAGGATCATTGTTAGCTCGGTCGAACAACAATGTAATAGGAAAATCGGTTATACCGGAAGTCGATCTGGGCATTGGCTATCGTTTCAGGTCCGGTATCAGCCCGGGAGCAAAAGTATCGGTTGCCTTTTATGAATGGACAGAGATACCCCTTTCTGCGGTTCTTCGATGGCGGACATCCTCCCGTTCTGTTTCACCGGTAATTTTCCTGGAAAGCGGGTATACGCTGCCGGCTGAAGAACGGGATGACAACCGGGATTATTCCTATTCTTCCAAAGGCGGGATGCATGTAACTGCCGGCATAGGTATAGAACGAATACTTAATGAAAACAGTTCCCTTATCCTGGAATTTTCTTACCACTACCAGGAACTGAAATATCACCTCACCCCTCTTCACGACTGGATACGGGAGAGAGACCGCACCGAAACTTTCAACAGGTTGAAAGTCTCAGTGGGTTATGTCTTCAAATGAAAAATGCCCCGAAGTATTCCCGTGTTAAGCCCCTTCATTAAACAGGTCATGGTATACCATCACAAAACCCTGTCCTCCCAGATCTCGGCAAAATCAGGTTGTTTACCCTGTAGCAGGTCTACAAAGGCCAGCAGGGATTTTCTGGCATCGCCGATCGGGTAATAAAAGGCATCCCAGTTTTCACTGTCTTCTCCGTCATGATTGGGAATGACATACCGGTACAGGTATGCCTCCTGCAATTCAAGCCAGGCACTGGAAGCTCGTTTCTCAATATTCTCCAGGTCGGCTGCCGATAGATTGCCTTTTTGCTTTTTCGTCCGCCGTAAAAGTCGCCTGCGCATGATATCAGTTACCAGGCCGGAAAGGGATACCGAAGGTTTAACAGATTTAAAAAAGCTCAGCTCTTCACGGGAAAGTGGAGACATAAATATACTTAGCCGGTTGAAACCTTTAAGGTCGGGATGTGTCTGTAGTACCCGTCCTACAAACGGATTACCTTCAAAAAACACATCACTGTTTCCCAGGTTTCGTTCCAGTTCCTCAAGATCCAGGGCCTGCAGGTCCCCCCTGACATCCATGACCACAAAACGATCTTTCGCCCTGAGCTTTTCAATATCTTCACGGACACGGAAATGATAATCGATACCGTCAACTTCTCCGGGCCTCGCAGAACGACTGTTATAAAGTACCAGGGGGGCCATCTTTTTATCAAGTTCCGGATAGAATCTTTTGAGAGCCTTTGCCAGGGGACTTTTGCCGGCACAGGAAGGTCCGGAGAGAATTATCAGCCGGTAATCTGGTGGATTTGTCATTTAATGATGCTTTGAATAATTATCAGTAATTAATGAACAGATGAAAATAGATTCCACTGTTCAAATAGATTAAGTAGCAACCCGGGTAACTGTTTTACAAAAAACACAACTTTTATCCGGTAATTAACAGGTGATTACCCGCAAAGAGCAGGGTTCTAAGTTCACTGAGACTTCCTAATCTTTAGACTCCCTGGCGGGTATTTTGTTTGATTACGCAAGGCTTTGATTAAATATTTATACATTTGTAAATGATAATCAATACATTACATTAGGGTATATGCCGAAAAAAAATACCAGGACCATACCGGTGACCAACAAATTCTGGCTGACTCTTGATAATGCGGCAAAAATATTTCCTGCCGTTATCAACGATGAACTAACCTCTGTTTTCAGGTTGTCGGCAGTACTCAAACACCCGGTAAGAATTGGCGCACTTCAAAAGGCAGTTCTGAAAGTGGAAGAGCGGTATCCATATTTCAGGGTACAATTGAAGGAGGGCTTTTTCTGGTATTACCTTGAGCACCTCCCTGTTCATATTCCTGTTGAGCCTGACATCGGCCGGTATTGTAAAAGATTTGAGAGGGGCAGCTTACTACTGCGCTTCCTTGCAAGGGACAACATATTAAGTGCCGAATTTTCTCATATTCTGACAGATGGAAGCGGGGCTTTTGAATTTTTCAAAACCACTCTGATCCATTATATTAGTGAATGTGAAATGGAAGTACCACCGGAATACCTGTTAAAGGATCCGGCAGACATGGTGCATGAAGAAGAGTATGAAGATGCTTACAAACGGTATTTCCGACAGGACATTCCACCAATGATAAAACGTTCCAAAGCGTTTCATATACCTTTCCGTCTTAAAACACCACCCCGCTATTCCCGGTTGTGCATGATCTTTCCACTCGATCACATGAAACAGATCGCAACCGAAAAGGGAGTCAGCATTACCGTATACCTCGCTTCAGTCTACCTCTATACCCTGCAACGAATATATGAAGACATGAATCATTCGGGACGGCCCAGGAATCATAAAAAACTGAGGATCCAGATTCCGGTTGACTTGCGTAACATTCTCCCGTCTAAAACGATGAGAAACTTTTCCCTGTTCGTGATGCCGGAAATAGACCTGCGGCTTGGACATTATAGTTTTGAAGAAATAATAAAAGTTGTGTATCACCAGGTACAACTTGAAACGGATGAAAAACTGATTAATAAAAATATTTCCAGAAATGTCGGCAGCGAAAAGAAACTGGTCGTGCGTGGCATCCCCCTCTTCCTTAAAAGCATGATTCTCAGAGCTACATTTTATTCCCTTGGCACCAGCCAGTATAGTGGTGTGATCACCAATCTTGGAAAAATCGCTATGCCTGGTAAAACCGGGAGGATGATCGACTATTTTGTCTTCACACCTCCCCCACCAAATAAAATGCTAAAAATAAACTGTGGCATTATCGGATTTGGAAACAAACTGGTTTTAAGCTTTGGTAATGTCAGTACATCCGGAATTTTTGAACAAAATTTTCTGCAATTTCTTAAGCAACAAAGTGCGTCTTTAGAAGTTGAAACATTTAACTAATACACGATGATTAAATGTCCCAATTGCGGTGTTGAACTGGATGATAATGTCAATTTTTGCTCGCTTTGCGGGGAACCTTTGCTGGCGAAAAATGAAGATAACCTGGCCTATTTGAAAAAACGCAAATCAGAGCAGGATGATAAGATGATGTCCGATTACCAGAGACTTACCGGCTTTCAGAAAAGGAAAATTGCCTGGCAGATTTCATGGATTATCCTTCTTACAGGTATGGTAATCTCATTGATCATTGACCTGGCAGATAACCAACGTATTTCATGGTCCATATATCCACTGACAGTCAGCGTCGTTATTTTTATCAATATTACCGTTATCCTCCGCCTTTACAGAAAACTGGTCCTGCTGCTCTTCCTGAGCTTTCTCTCAACCGCCTCACTGCTGATTGCCCTTGACATTTTTGCCGGAAGAACCGGCTGGGGCATGAGGCTCGGGATACCTTTGCTTCTGGCCGCTTACCTCACTGTGTACCTGCTGATTTTTGCGATAAGAAAATCAAGACAGAAAGGGCTGAATATCATTGCCTATATTATCATGGCTGCCGGGGTGATGAGTGTCTGCACCGATGGTATTATTTCCGTCTACAAAGGAGGGGCCCTTAACTTTGGCTGGGGCCTTATCGTACTTGCTTCCACAGTCGGTATCTCCGTACTACTCTTTTATATACAGTTCCGCCTTAAAAAGGTAACCGATCTTAAACGGTTCTTTCACATTTAACATAAGTTATTCAAAACAGTATGGGGGTAAAATACAATCAGGATAAAACTTAGAATATCCGCCATAGTTCACTCCACAGGTCACGACCCATCACCAAAAATAGCAACAAGCTTGACACCCACCCGTGATAGATACCCAGTGGCCACAGGTTTTTCCACCGGAAATAGGTAATGGTAAACAATATCTCCATCAGGAAGGCATATACCATCAGAGGTCCATACGGATAATGAACCAGGGAAAACAATAAAGACGTGAGCAGTATAATCTGATAATTTTTGAAATTCAGGGAAGAAATATCCTTTAAATTACCGGCAACAAGAGCCGTCATCATGAATTGTT
>DASQZK010000237.1:0-2098 GCA_035638735.1 Bacteroidales bacterium | reverse complement strand
CAACCAGTGTAACCGTTTTCCCGGCCGGAATAACATCGGAAGGATGCCCTTTGGCCCCGTTGTTTTCCATGCCTCCCCTGCCTTTTTCACCGGTCTGATTTTCAAAACTTACCCAACGGGGCTGCAGGTTGTCGTTGAACTGATAAAGGTTCCCGGGATAAACAGGCCCCGGAGCTTGTTTTTTATTCATTTGGCCACTGCAACTATACAACAACAGCGCAATGGTGAACAGAAAGGTAAACGTCTTTTTCATGGTCTGGTAGTTTTAGCTTGTAAAGGAGTAGCCATCGAGAATTAGTATACGATGACCTGTAAAAGTAAAAAAATATGTTGAGTCATTCAATTTTCAATTCACCCGCAGGCTGTCCAGCCATGGAATGACGATCTTCATGAAGGTAAATCCCGAATTAAAATGTCCTTCGCTGTCGATTGGAGTGAGTGTTACGTTGATGGCACCATTAGCCTTCATGGTATTATACATTTTTTCAGAATCGGAAAAAGGGATGCGTTCATCATGAATACTATGAATGATTTTCAGGGTTGTTGAAGGAGCCCAGTCGTAAACACTGTTATCCGAGAGGGCATCAATGACTTCGGTTTCGGAATGGTCTGCAAGCCCGTTCAGGAAATGAGTTGTGAGGAGACTATCCAGTTGCATCGGCAAGTGCCGGTCAATTTCTTCCCGCGTAAATGTTCCGCTCAACAAATTCGGAATTTCCGCGGCGTACGGTTCCTTAAAGAAATAGGATAATGGTTTATTCCAGTCATAAATTGTATTATATGAACTTAAAAGTAATGCCAGGTGACTCGGGGCCGAATAATAATTGTTCTCAACGGCCAAATCGAGCAGGCCAACCAGATCAAAACCTCCTGCACCAACGGCAGCCGCATCAAACGTAATATCGGCGGAGATGTCCTCCTCTGCCATTTTCAGAGTAGAAACCGCAATATAAGCGCCCTGCGAATAACCCGACAGAAAGGTCCTGCCGGATACCTTAATTTCTTTATGCCGAATAAACTCTTCACAGGCATGGTAAAAATCGATCATTGTCGTAGCCGAATAATCGTAATTATGGATGGGAAACAATACATCCTTTGATGCTCCGAAGCCCAACATATCAGGAATCATGGTGAGATAACCCATGGCGCCGATGAACTCAAAACCGGTATAGTGATCAGGCAGGCTAAAATTGGAAGGTGCTTCATCGTTCGAAAAGATAAGCCCGTTGCCAACGAGCAATTCTGGCATTGACGCCGGCGGATTAAGAGGGAATGAGATCAGTCCGGAGGCAAGAACTGGTTTATCTTTATACCTTGTATGGTAGGCGATCCTGTATAACTGAATGGGATATTTCATGTAATCGTTGAACTCAGAATGCCCTGCCATTTGTGCTGTCAACTTGATGAAGCTTACCGATACGACACCAAGAGCTGTTGTGTCGGCAAGATAAGTATCGGTTGAAAACGGCAGACTTTTTTCTTCCTGCCGGTTGCAGGATGCCAGGATCAGGGTAATAATACCTGCAAACAACATTCTGACTGCGGTATTGCGGTATTGAGATAGGTTCGGCATATTTTATTAATGTATCCGACAATTAGTATAAGCGGGCTTTACCCGGGCCTAATATACTGATGTTCCAGCCGTATTCCTTCAGAAGCAGTGATTTTTATCTTCACCACGATTTATTACCTGTACAAAAGATACGAGGTACACCTTATCCATACTTACAGTCTCACCCTGATGGTGAAGATTATATCCGGGGGGTCACCTTCAACTGTTGTTGCCGGTTCCCAGCCTTCCGACTCAAGCAGAACCCTCATGGCTTCCATGTTAAGATCCGGACTTTCGCCCGAAAGCACCGATGCCGTACTTATCTTCCCCTCACCAGTAAGCGTAAACCTGATGACTGTACAGCCCGAAATGCCCTTGTCTTTGGCATAAACCGGGTACACGGCATGATCCTTTATATAGCTTGTAATGGATGAAGGGTCGCCACCTCTGAATGTCGGCACGGGGCCTGAAACGTAAACGGTATCCCGTGTTTCTTCCATAGTGCATCCAACGGAGCATGACAGCATGCTGTCGGCAGCACCGGAG
>DASQZK010000236.1:0-6289 GCA_035638735.1 Bacteroidales bacterium | reverse complement strand
ATGAACTCAGAGCGGATAAGCACTTCTTCGGCAAGGTGTGCGGGAATAAACAGGACACCTTCCTTTTTCGCTAATACGACATCACCGGGAAAGACAACAGCCTCACCGATACGAACAGGGACATTCATACCCATCAGCATGGTCTCCTGTAGAAACGAGGGATCCCATCCGCGCACCCAGGCATTGAAGCCGTCGATTTCCTCCAGTCCTTCAAGATCTCTTGCCCCGGCATCGAACACAACACCATTTCCGGAATTGGCAAAAATGGCATTTCCCAGGTTATCGCCTATGAGGGTGCCATCGACTACTTTTCCGAAACAGTCGGCAACATAGACATCACCTTTTTGCAATGCATCAATAGGCCAGGAATTCATGGCTCCGATGCGGCCTTCGTCTTGTCCTTTTTGGGTAAGCCTGTCGGCCACTTCGGGTCGTTTGGGCATATAATAAGCCGTTAGCGCCCTTCCTGTCATCACCTGGTCATCGTGAAGGACGGTCCACTTTCCTGCAAACTGGTTATGGTAGCCTTTCGACCTGAGGATCCCCCAGGCTTCTTCTATGGATACGTTTTTCATCCGTTCCAGGATAGTACCGGACACTTTGGGACGGCCATCGGGAAAACGCTCACCGGTCCATTCGCTGGTGTAGTATACGAGTTCATCCCTCGTATCAAAGAATTGAGCAAAAGTGTTTAACACGGGAAGCAGGGTTACAAGAATCAGCAGAACAATTTTTTTCATGGTCAGGGTAGTTTATTTATTTCAGTTTTACTTTTAGTTTCAATGGGATCTTCTCCCGGCTCATCCGAAGGCTGGCGGCCACGCCACCATGTAGCCAGCGAAGAGCCGGTGATATTCATCATGGGACCAAAAACCGCCGGTGCGAGGCCTATGGTTGCCACCTTGCCCATCTGCAGGGCAATACCGGAAGCCAGGCCACCGTTCTGCATGCCGACTTCAAGTGCAATGGTACGGCACGACTTTTCGTCCATTCGCGCAAGGCGGCATATCCAGTAGCCAAGAAAGTATCCGGAGAGGTTGTGTATGAGGCTGGCAACGATGAGCAGGAATCCTATCTCGAGCAGGCTGTCGCGACCGGCCGATGTAATGATCGTTATGATAACGGCAATACCGGCCATCGAGAACAGGGCCAGGACCTTGTCGAGGAAGGCATGACGGCCTTTGGCCCATGACTTGAACACATATCCGCCGGCTACCGGCAGCAGGAGAAACCAGCCAAGATCTTTGGCGAATTGTACCACGGCTGCATGCAGGCCTGCATCACTGGTACTGAACAATATATAATTCTTAAGGGCAATGATCAGAAAGTAGACAATAAGCTGAATATAAATACTTTTCCTTTTTTCCCTGCCATAGGCAATGGCATTGAACATCAGACCAGCAATAATGGGCAGAATCACGATGTTGATGATACCAAGCATCATACTCCAGAAGTCGATGGGAACAAACTGTCCGGCCAAAAATTTCATCAGTGTCGGCGTGATAAGGGGAGCCAGCATGGTGGCAATGGCTGTAAGTGTTACCGATAAGGCCAGGTTGGCCTTGGCAATGAAAGACATCACATTAGAGGCAAGACCACTGGGTGATGAGCCGACAAGAATGATACCTGCGGCTATTTCGGGTGGAAAGCCAAAGGAGGTGGCTATTAGATAACCTACGATGGGCATGATTGTAAACTGGCAGACCAGTCCCAGCACTACACCCCTGGGCATCTTAATGACCCCTGCAAAATCCTTGAAGCTCATTTGCGAACCCATGCCGAACATGATGATCTGCAGCAGTGGAACAATAAGAACCTTTAGTTCAAAATGTCCCCACGAGATAAAGAGGGAGGGGTAAAACATGGCCACCGATACCGCGGCAAAAATCATGATGGTATACGAAAAACTCTTCAGCCATTCACTTGCCCTTACGCCAAGAGCCAGGCTAACAAAGAAGGTTATTAAAAACGGTCCTGTGAGGGTTTTAAAATCAAAAACCAGGGAAAAGACAACCCCGAGGGCTAAAAAAAGAGATATCCACAGGAAGGCATGGTAGAGGTTTTTTTGGCTCATAGGTCTGTTTTAGTTGTAGTTATCTGTCTCCTGTTAAGCTTGTTCCGGTCTCCCAAACGAGGCAGGAAGCTGAACATCCCCCAAACAAAGGTTAATAGTTATTCCCGAATTTAATCCTGTTTCTTTAACTTTAAAAGAAAAAATTGAATTTCTTCGCACAGAATCGCTAATTTGAGCGTGGAATCTCAGTTGATAACCTCTTAACCAAACTACTATGAACTCAGAATCAGGAAACCCCAAAAAGAAAAATAGCGGCTTCGATCGCCGGTCGTTCATGAAAATGGCCGGTCTTGGCGGATTAAGTCTGGGTGGCATCATGATGTCGGCTCCCGTTGAAGCCCAACTTGATTATACAACCCAGAACGTGAACAGGTATTCGTCGCCTTCCGACCTGAAGATAACGGATATGCGTATCGCAGAGGTTGGCCGGGTACCGATAGTTAAAATATATACCAACCAGGGGGTGTATGGATTAGGTGACGTACGGGACGGGGCTGACAAGCGGTATGCCCTGATGCTGAAAAGCCGCATTCTTGGTGAGAACCCATGTAATGTCGAGAAAATATTCAGGATCATAAAACAGTTTGGAGGCCATGGCAGGCAGGGAGGTGGTGTCTCGGGGGTTGAAATGGCATTATGGGATCTTACAGGAAAAGCCTATGGCGTTCCGTTGTATCAGCTTCTCGGCGGGAAATACAGGGATAAGGTCAGGATATATGTCGATACGCCTACCGTTAGCGATCTCGACGAATTTGCAAGGAAAATGAAAGGCCGCCTGGAAATGGGGTTTACCATCATGAAAATGGACGTTGGCATTGGCCTGATCAAGGATATTCCCGGTACACTGAATAACACCTCGCCCTGGGGAAATATGCAGGGCTGGAGTCAGACCCCGGGCACTTACGGTTCGACCAAACATCCGTTCACCAGGGTTCAGATCACCGATAAGGGAACGGCTGAACTAGTTAAATACCTGGCCCATGTGAGGGAAACCATTGGGTGGGAGATACCTGTAGCCATAGACCACATCGGACATATGGGTGTGAACAGTATGATACGACTGGCAAAAGCTTATGAACCATATAATGTTGCCTGGCTGGAGGATCTCGTTCCGTGGCAGTATACCGATATGTGGAAAGAAATATCACAGTCGGTCGATGTGCCTACCCTTACAGGAGAGGATATCTTCCTGAAAGAAGGCTTTCAAGACCTTATCGAGAACCGGGCTGTCGATATGGTTCATCCCGATCCGGTCTCTGCCGGCGGTTACCTCGAAACAAAACGGATAGGTGATTATGCGCAGGAACATGGCATTGCCATGGCATTACATCACGCCTCTTCTCCCATTACATGGCTGGGCTGTGTGCATACCGCTGCTGCCACCGAAAATTTTGTAGCCCTCGAACATCATTCGGTTGATAACCCCTGGTGGGAAGATCTGGTTACAGGTATCGACAAACCATTGGTTAAAGACGGATATGCTACAGTGCCAGACAAACCAGGCATAGGCGTTGAGCTCAATGAAGAAGTCGCTAAGGAACATCTGCGGAAAGGTGAACAATTGTTCGCACCCACCGAAGAGTGGAACGAACGCCAGTCGTGGGACCGGGAATGGAGTTAACTTTTTCGTAACCCTTTTATAGCTTGTTGTCTCAGGTCATTAATCCGGCGGTAATGATATCCCGGTATACTGTATGATGCGTACATCAAAGGGACGGATGGCAACTGCCCCGGGCAGGTGCAGTTTGCCGGGAATAATTAAAGTACACGTTAACGGATCTCAAGGGCATCACGAAGCTTTAAAAGGTATTGGCGCGAAACGGGCAGCGGCTCGTCCATGCCTTTGACCTCAATATAGTATCCATTGCTTTTTCGCTGAAGTTTTTCAACGACCGACAGATTGACCATATAGGAACGGTGACAGCGTATAAATTTCTGGAATTTGGAAAGCTGGTATTCTAAATTTTTAAGCGTATTACGGATGAGTTTTTTGCTCCTGGCTCCATTTTCATAGTAGACAACTTCTACATAGTTGTCGGCAGAACGTAGCAGGATCAGGTCCTTAACTTTCATGGTCACTTTATCCGACCGGTTATCTGAATAGATTTCGATGGTCACGTCCTCCTGGTCGCTATCCAGTTTCTTCATTATTTCATGGTTCTCCCTGATCTTCTCATTCAGAAAGTCAATTTCATTTTTTAACGACCGGTTTATATACAGGACTTTTAATATTACTACGGCAGCCAGACACAGGAGGATGACCTTAAACATGATAAACATGGAAAGGGGAATCATCCCGACAAAATGAATGTAGAATCCAAAGGCGGAGGAATCGAAGATCCATATCAGGGCCAGCACCATATTTCCGGGGCCGTGTTCAAGATGTTCTTCCGGATACCAGGCTGGGACAATTGCAGGGAGGACGATCATGAAAAGTCCCATAAAAACGAAGTTAATGCCACCAAAGCCTGCAAGAAAAAGGACGGCATTATTCAGACTGAATTGTTCAGTGTCGAAAGGCTGGAAGAACAAGATAAAAAGGAAGATGATCAGGCTGATGATGAAAGTAACAGTGAGTTCATACCTGAGGGAAAATTCATCGGAAAATGATTTGTGTTTAAGTGAAGGCATACGTTCAATAATTTCATATCCATAAGCCGGACTGGCCGGGAATTATAAACCAGGGTTCCGGCCTGTCGCTTTGCAATGTCTGTAATTTATGGGCGCAACCGGTAATGAGAGGCCGCAGCTACTAGCATACTAGCTATGAGTAAAATTAAAACAAATAATAAAACCGGAAAGGCTTTTAGTACAAAAATCGTTTCCTGGTGCCGGTAATTTCAGGAATCTTCACAAAAAGCACCCTGAGGTTTATCAGACGTGATAATCGTCTTTGGCTTGATGTTTCTTTTTCAGTTGAGCCAGTTTTTTCTTTCCATAGGCAAATCTGGTGATGACCACAAAAAGGACGGGAACGATGAATATGCCGATAAAGGTGGCGGCCAGCATGCCACCGAAAACGGTCCAGCCAATGGTTTGTCGGGCAATGGCGCCTGCACCTTTGGCGAATATCAGAGGCGATATACCGAAGATAAATGCCAGAGAGGTCATCAGTATGGGACGCAATCTCAATCGTATGGCCTCAAGTGTAGCCCTGTTCAGATCCATGCCGTGATCAACGCGCTGTTTGCCGAATTCCACAATAAGGATGGCATTCTTTGCCGCCAGCCCGATTAATGTAACAAGTCCGACTTGTGCATACACGTTATCGGAGAGGCTGGGGACAAGGGATAGAGCCACTATAGCTCCAAATGCTCCAAGAGGTACAGCCAGAAGAACAGAGAAGGGTACCGACCAGCTTTCATATAGTGCGGTCAGGAACAGGAAAACGAACAATATGGAAATGGAAAATATCAGTACCGATTTTGAGCCGGCCTCGATTTCTTCACGGCTCAATCCTGAAAAGTCGTACCCATAACCGGACGGAAGCACCTGTGCCGCTGTTTTCCTCAAAGCATCGATTGCTTAACCGCTGCTGTAACCTGGTGTGGCGCTTCCGTTAAACTCTGCCGAACGATAAAGGTTGAAATGGGAAATGTTCGGTGCACTTTCAACAATTTTGTAGCTGATAAGTGTACTTAGCGGCAGCATATTGCCACTGATGTTGCGAACATAATAACCGTCCAGGGCCGAGATGTTTTCACGGAAAGAGGTGTCGGCCTGGGCCACAACCCGGAAGTTACGCCCGTATAAAGTAAAATCGTTGATGTAATAACTGCCGAGAAATGTTTGCAGTGTGTTGAAGACATCGGTAAGCCGGACACCGGCCTTCTTGCATTTTTCGCGGTCTACAGAAATACGGTAACCCGGGGTAGAGGCTGTGAAAAAAGTGAAGGCACTGCCTATCTCGGGCCTCTGGTTGGCGGCTCCCATGAATTGCCTGACGACATTCTGAAAATCCTGAATATCATCAGAACTCTCCTGCTGTTGGAGGATAAAGGTAAAGCCGCCTGTACTGCCCAGACCGGGAATTGAGGGCGGTTTTATTACAAGGATGTTAGCCCCCTGTATGCCCGCAAACCTCTTGTTCAGGTCACTGACGATGGCATCGATCTGTGCATTCTTTGACTTACGTTTATCCCATGGTAACAGCTGGGTGAATACGGTACCACTGTTTGATTTCGATGAAAATGAGACCACGTTCAAACCGGCAAT
>DASQZK010000235.1:0-6477 GCA_035638735.1 Bacteroidales bacterium | reverse complement strand
GATTGTTTTTTCCGATAGTCATCGGGTTTGTCTATCGTTGAACCGGGACGGTGAATTATGGTCCATCCCATTTCTGGTACTTACATCGGGTTTCTCTATCGTTGAACCTGGGCCCTCCTTCCAGGTGCATGTGCGGTCTGTCTCCCAAAAATCTGGTTTGTCTATCGTTGAACCGGGCCCCCCCCCCACCGGCACACCTTCCATCCCTTAATCGCTTTCAACCCAAAAATCTCAGCGTCCGTTTTCGAACATTTTGATGAAAAAATTTTATCAGCCTGAAAGACTTGATATCACTGGTTCCTGTAGAACATGTCTTCGTATTCGAACGTTCAAATCTAATACTTTTGGATGCTGCCTTTGACATACTCTTCTGAATACTCTCTGAATAATCCGGTGGCTAGTGTTTTGATTTGATTTTCCCCTGTTCGATATTCCCGCTTCACATAAGCTACACGGGACGCGGTCATTATTCCTCTTCAATCAGTCTTTCAAGCCTAATACCTTCTTATACCCTGCCTTCTTATACCCTGCCTTCATTTTCCTGCCTTCATTTTCCTGCCCTCTGCCCTACTTCAATCTACCAGCGAATTTTACAGATACATAATTCTCATATTGCATACAAACGTTCGTTGAAAAGGCAATTCCTCTTTTCCCGGCCTCTTCCCATTCGTCCTGGGTAAGATCACGAATATCGGTCTTCACGATGCCTTTCCTGTACAGGGAATATAAAATACCGGCATTAAAATTATCGCCGGCCCCAATGGTACTTAGAGGTTGGATGGCGGGCACATCGAGGTGGGTAGAAAGCCCGTCGGCAACGATATCAACGCCGTTTTTATTTGCCGTATAAAACAGGCCGCTGCACGCATGCTTCTTGAGCATATCCCAGGCCTGTGAGGCCGACGAAACCCCGAAAATATGCTCAAAATCTTCATCCGATGCTCTTACGATATCGGCATACCCAATATTTTCCAAAATCATCGGCTTAAGCTCGTCGAGTTCGTGCAGGTGAGGCTTGCGAAAGTTAGGATCGTACACGATAATTGCACCTGCCTCTTTAGCCGATTTTAGAATCCTGAGAAGTGGATCCCTGACCTCCGGGGTGATAGCGAAAAAGCTGCCGAAAAGAAGGAAATCGCCTTTCGCAAAAGGAATATGAATACCCGCCATGCGCCGAGAAGGAAAATCCTTGTAAAACTGGTAGGTGGCATCGCTTGACTCATCCAGAAAAGCCAGAGCAATACCCGATTTATGCGTATCGTAACGTTGAACAGACGAGGTGTCGACACCGTTTCGGGCCAGGAAATCATCAATGATCTTTCCCACGTGATCCCGGCCGTAGTCGCTCACAAAGCTTACCTCTGCCCCCAGTCGGCCGAGGCTGACAGCCGAATTCAGCATCGATCCGCCTGGCGTGGACGATACGGGCTGATTATCCCTGAAAATAACATCGAGTAATGTTTCGCCGATGGCGTAGATCCGTGCCATGTAACCTCCTATTTTACCAGCCGTGATATGGTTTTAAACTGGTCGGTACCACTCACCCTGGCCAGTTCAAACAAAATGGATTCATAAGTGGTAATAACAGCGCCTTCCTGCCTCATCCTGCGAAGGGCCACAGCCTTGTCGGCAGGATTACGGGAAGAGACACAATCCTCAACAACAACCGGTATGAACCCGTTTTCAAGCAGGTCAACCGCTGTTTGCAGCACACAAACATGCGCTTCAATACCGGCCACGATAACGTTTTTACGGTCGAGATTATTAAGCTCAAGAAGTATCTCCGGGTCGTCACAACACGAAAAAACGGTCTTTTCATGAGTCTCGGGCTTATCGAGCGCGTTTTTGATCTCAGGAATGGTGAACCCCAGCCCTTTTGTATACTGTTCGGTTACAAGAAGGGGAACACCGAGGACGTTGAGCCCCTCAATTAGAATGGACGTATTTTTGACCAGCCGGTCGTGCTCATGGATATGAGGAAACAGTTTCTCCTGGATATCAATGATAAGGCCAGCCGAATGTTCTTTAAGAATTCTCATGATTATTAGCCTGGTTTCTTGATTTATGGCCCAGATACCCGCCATGATGGCGTTTGGCATAATCAACGGGCGAAAAATTGATCTTTTTCATCAGTAATACCACCAGGATATCACCGATGACCGTCATGGTGGTAGTAGAGGTTGTCGGGGTCAGTCCGAGGGGACAAACTTCCTTCGGGTTTCCTGTGTATATAGTAACATCGGCAATGTGAGGAAGTTTACCTTCCGGATTCCCTGTGATCACAATGACCGGTATACCGGTGTACAAATTGTGGGTCAACGATACAAGTTCAATGATTTCCCTGGTCTGGCCTGAGTTGGAAAGAACCAGCAGCACATCATTTTCCCGCATCACCCCGAGGTCGCCATGCTGCGCTTCACTGGGGTGGAGGAAGGTGGCTGGCGTTCCCGTTGAGCTGAACGTGGTGGCAATATTGTCGGCAATCTGTCCGGCCTTTCCCATGCCACTGGCTATGACCCGTCCTTTATTGATATGAACACTCTCGTATATCACATCAACGGCCTTCAGGAAATCGTCGGTAGCCGGAATGCGCATCACGGCTTCTGCTTCCATCCGCAACAGGTCTTCTATTTCATGAATCATAATATGAAAAGTTCTAGTATTTAAAACACTGCCGCTGCAAGCGTTCTGAGCTTGAGCAGATCATCACAGATATTACGTATCTAGTTGGCCCATTCATCAACGGGCATGGCGCCTTCGTTATGCATCCCACTCAATGGAAACCCGCCCCGGCACAATCACCGGTCCTGGCATCCATAGTGGTGAATGGTTGGAGTGGATCAGGAAGATTCATATACTGCCCGGTATTTTCAGCATCGGTTCAAACCGGGAACCCCCTGTTTGCAATGGCCCGGCAGGTCAACACATAACTGCAACCAGAATACGGCTTCAAATTTAAACATTATTTTATGAAAGGTCGAAGGTAATTTTTCAGCGCATTGAATTATCTTTATGTTTTTTAATCATAAAACCACGAGATGATATGAAAGCAATGATGTTGACCGGTATCCGGCAGATGGAAATGAGAGAGATCCCGGACCCGATGATCGTTAACGATACCGATGTGTTGATCAGGATGAAGACGATCGGTGTTTGCGGCTCCGATGTCCATTATTATACCACAGGTAAAATAGGCTCCCAGGTCGTTCAGTACCCCTTCCCTGTCGGCCACGAAGGTGCCGGTGAGGTCGTGAAAGTCGGCAGTGCCGTAACCATGGTTAAACCGGGCGACCGTATAGCTATCGAACCGGCCATGCCCTGTGGTGAGTGCGACCAGTGTCTTGCCGGAAGACCTCACACCTGCCGTAAGCTCAGGTTTCTTGGCTGCCCGGGCCAGGCCGACGGCTGCCTCTCGGAATACATCGTGATGCCTGAAACAAGTTGTATCCCCATCCCCGATAATCTGACCTATGACGAGGCTGCCATCTCGGAACCTCTATCAATCGGTGTCTATGCCGTACAGGAATCCATCCCCATGAAAGGCGCTAAAGTTGGTATCCTGGGATTCGGCCCCATCGGCATGAGTGTCCTCCTCCCTGCTCTGGCTGAAGGAGCCGGGGAAATATACGTTACCGACAAGATCAACGACAGGCTGGAACTGGCCAAAAAAGCAGGTGCTTCATGGACCGGCAATCCCGATGAAGAAGACGTCGTTAAAAAGGTGAAAGACCGGGAACCCCTCCTGTTGGATGTTGTTTTTGAATGTTGTGGCCAGCAGGAAGCCGTCGACCAGGCCATCGAAATGCTTAAACCAGGCGGGAAGCTCATGATTATCGGTATCCCCGAATTCGACCGCTGGTCATTCAGCGTCGATGAAATGCGCCATAAAGAAATTACGGTACGCAATGTACGCCGGCAAAACAACTGTGTCGAAAAATCGCTCGATATGATGGAAAACGGGGACGTCGACGTTAGCCTGATGCCAACCCACCGTTACAAATTCGAAGATACGAAGCAGGCTTTCGACCTGGTTACTGAATATAAGGACGGGGTGATGAAGGCGATGATTGATTTCGAGTGAAACAGTCGCTGAGCGAAGCCGAAGCGTAGCATCGTTGGTAGCGGGTGGCCGGTCGCTGAGCGAAGCCGAAGCGTAGCATCGTTGGTAGCGGGTGACCGGTTGCTGAGCGAAGCCGAAGCGTAGCATCGTTGGTAGCGGGTGGCCGGTCGCTGAGCGAAGCCGAAGCGAGCGGAGCCGAACCACGGTAGCTGAGCGGAGCCGAACCACGGTAGCTGAGCGGAGCCGAAGCTATTCCTTACTCTTCTTCCCCAGCCAGAACGAACCCGTCAGGAACCATACCACCATTCCAACAGCCATCCAGGTATGAACGGCCTGCAGGCTGATCATCTCGCTAAAATGCAGTATTGACGGCACTATGGTCAGTAACAGGCCAAGGATGGCCAGGACGCGTATCATTATTTTTATGAAGATATTTTTTTCAGCCATTTTTCTGGAATAGTTTACTCAGTGCAACATAAAGGAAAATTGAAACAACCCATGTCGGGACAGGAAGGAAATAAAGCTCCACGTTAAAATACATATTCATCACCAGAGCTGCTGCCAGTAATAAGAACCAGGTATAGCCGGCCGCCTGATTAAATTTCAATCCTTTTATCTCAGCATAGAAAGATTGCATGCCCATTCTCGGCAGAAGGTAATAATCGGCAAAGATAACTCCGCCCATCGGGATAAGCACCAGTCCGTAAAGAGCCACGAAATCAAGCAGCCGCATCACAAGTGCGGGGAAAAGAGCCGCAATGGTTGTTATCAAACCGGCGAACAGCGTCACTTTCCACCTCTGCCAGTTTGGTGATGCGACCTGCAGCGCAAGACCTGCACGATAGAGTGTCGGGTTGGCTGTGGTCCAGCCGGCTACGACAACCGTCACGGCACCGGCAATTCCGACGGCCTGAAACGCAACTACACCCGGGGCATCGCTGCTGGCTGCGGCGTACAGGATACCTGAAGCAATCCATGCTATATAATGGCCCAGGAACATGCCAACCGCAGAGGCAAAACCGTAATACCATTTCTTAGCATAACGGAATATGGAAAGATCGGACATACCCAGGTGCATCGCCGCATTGGCCACCCAGGTGAAAAAGATAACATGCCATATCGTAAACTGCGACTGCCCTCTTGTAGCTACACCCGTCCAGACTCTGTCCCTGGCAACTTCCCAGAAATTCCCTGAATGCAGGGTGACACCAAGCTTTGGCAGAACTGCCAGGGCGGCAGCTACAAAAATCAGGAACATCCAGGGAGCCGATACTTTGGCAAAACGGGCCAGCGCATCAAAACCCAAAATGGCCATCGTCGTAATAACTGCGCCTACGCCGAAAACGGTAACAACCCAACCAAGACTGTTCGGGAACATGTCTGTTAACACCGGCATCGTGATATGGAATGGTATGCCAACGGCTGTAGCCGATACGGCTACCATAGCCCCTGCGAGGAAGCAGAACATCAGAGCGTTAACAATATTGTAGATAAACACCAATGAAGATCCGGCAATCTTCTTTAGTTGCCAGTATAGCGATAATCGCAGTTTAACCGCAATAGGAGCCGTAATAAATGCCCAGCTTAGCACAGCCAGAATGTTACCGATCAGTCCGCCGATAAACATGTCGGTTACACTTACGCCGTGAGCAACGAAGAGCATACCGATCACGAACTCGGTACCGGCCACGTGTTCACCGGCAAACATACCAAGGAAATTGCCGATGCTTTGAAGCTTATTTTTGCTTACCGGTTCCCTGTCAAACTCATAAAGCTTATCGAGCTTCTGAGAAATAGTTGAAGAAGAACTCATAATTTAATAGTTAATCTGTAAGTTAAGTAGAGACATGCTTCCAGGCATGTCATAATTGGTTAGTTACTGAAATACAATGATAATAATTTTTTGGAGGAATTATTTGGAATGGGGAAGATTTATTGTGGGTGAATGGGTCATTTCGACTCCGCTCAATGACCGTCCATCCGCTGAGCGGAGTCGAAGCGTAGCATCGTTGGTAGCGGTTGCCGGTCGCTGAGCGAAGCCGAAGCGTAGCATCGTTGGTAGCGGTTGCCGGTCGCTGAGCGGAGTCGAAGCGTAGCATCGTTGGTAGCGGTTGCCGGTCGCTTCGACTTCGCTCAGCGACCGGTGGCGGCAGTCTAGCCGAAGCAAAAAAAGGCCGCCCCAAAAAACAGGGCAGCCCTTTCAAATTATAAATAATTATGCAGTTTATTTCTTCACAATCCTTGTGATATGTGTTGCTGCATCGGTATCTGTCATCCTGAGAATATACAGACCGTTGGAGAGAGATGAAACGTTAATGTTGGCATCTTTGGCTCCGTTAAGGGCAGTACTCACGAGGACTTTACCTGTTACTGAAAGAATTTCAACGGTGTTGATTTCTTTAGAAGCATTGATCCTG
>DASQZK010000234.1:0-2073 GCA_035638735.1 Bacteroidales bacterium | reverse complement strand
TTGTTCCCCTTTGGATATGGGCAGAGTTATACTACTTACAACTATTCCGATATCAAACTTTCCGATACGGTAATCGACAGGAAAGGGCATCTGGAAGCCATGGTAAATGTAACAAATACGGGCAGTATAGCCGGTGAGGAGGTCGTTCAGTTGTATATCAGGGACGATGTCAGTTCGGTAACCCGGCCTGTGCTGGAGTTAAAGGATTTTGCAAGAGTTCACCTTGAACCGGGCGAGACGAAGCAAGTACCCTTTACCATCACGCCAGAGAAGCTGAGATTTTACAACAAGGATATGAAAAGAGTCGTGGAACCGGGACGTTTTCATGTATATATAGGTCCCGATTCGCAGCATCTTAAAAGCACGACCTTCATGGTGAAGGGAAAGAGGTAGGACAATCAGATTTCCAGCAGGATCTTTAGATGCCGGGCAGGATCTTTTTCAAGCAGTTCAAAACCCTTGCTGGCTTCCCCTAGCGGCAGGACGTCGGTGATCATGATCTCGGGCCTGAGCAGGCCCCTGCTCAAAGCATCGATAGCTGCCGCAAATTCACCATGGCTGACCCGTGAAGCAATGATCCGTGCTTCTTTCCAGATCAACTCCTTCATGAGTATTTCGGCAGGCTCATCGGAGAGACCCAAAACACATACCTTTCCGGCTCCCCTAATTGCATTTATACACGATCTCACCGGGTTGTAGCCTTCCAACTTAGCAGCGTGACCCACAGCTTCAAAAGCTATGTCAACGCCCCGCCCCGACGTATATTCCTTAATAACTTCCACAGGATCCTTTTTCCTGGCGTTGATAAGCATCACATCGGGGTAACCGGTCTTCACAAGATCGAGCCTCTCCTGTAAAATGTCGACCATAAAAACCTTTCCGGTAGTGATCGTTTTTACAGCCTGCAAAATCGAATGACCAACCTTACCAGCGCCCCAGATGGCGATATCATCGGCAGGCCCGACCTCTGCCCGTGACGCAGCATGAAAACCGATAGACAGGACTTCAACAAGAGCGGCATGTTCGCCCGGGATATGATCGGGAATGGAATAGATCTTATCGGCATCGGCAACGACATACTCGGCAAAGCCACCATCCATATCAATGCCTATTAGTTTCAGCGAGGTGCAGGCAGGATAATGACCGGCACGACAAGCTGCACATTGACCACACCAGATTATGGGGTCTACAGTGACCTTATCCCCGGGGCTCAGGTCCACTACTTCAGAACCGGTTTTTTCGATCACACCGGCAAACTCATGACCGGGCACCAGGGGAAGCCGGGTACGAGGATGAAATTCACCTTTGAAAATATGTTGATCGGAACCACAAATGCTGGCATGACTAACCTTCACTAAAACCTGGTTGTTTTTGATTTCGGGAACGGTAAGTTCCATAGGTTCGATCTTACCATATTCTTTTATAACAGCAGCTCTCATGAGTATTTAATTTTTTATTAATATATATCTGTCTTTAAATCAGGTCTTTGTGTAAATTTATGAAAGGTATTTTTGGTTGGAAATTTAGAAATTCTCCGCTAAGATATAAAACAGTGCCAGAGTTTGTTCAGAAAAACAGGTTATTTAATGTCTGTCCATAATGTCCGATAACTGCGTTGTTACAAAAATTTTAATTCCTCTTATGCATTCGTATACGGTGGATTAAAATTTTTGCTCGCTCCCCTTTAGAACGGAACAGGCTTTGTTCCCGACCATTTTGATCCAGACACCTGGACTTTATTGACAGCCTCTGTTTATTGTAAAGACATGCTGGGGGACTCATCAGGATTAAACCATCTTTAAAGGGTGGGCGTAAAAAGAACACGGAAGGGTATAAGAAGTATGTAATAATTATACATATATGTGTAATTATTATACAGCTCATCTTCGATGGTTTACATATTACAACATTCTACCCGGGATTAATGACCCCGGGCTAATGGTTTTTTTTAATCCTTTCAGGGATTATTCTGTATATGAAACAATATAAACCGGCACTTCGGTACCGCTGCCGCAACGGCAGAAGCTTTAAGCGGCACGCGGTCAGCGACCGGATGCCATGAAGTGAACACTT
>DASQZK010000233.1:0-9990 GCA_035638735.1 Bacteroidales bacterium | reverse complement strand
CCTGAAGAGCAAAGAACCTAAAAACAAAACCGTACGGATTGTTCCGGAGCTTCGTTCCAAAATGACGTTTCAACGGTTAAACTTCATGGATGCCGGTTATGGTGTTGAGCCGGATTTCGACGTGATATTCTGCCGCAATGTGTTAATCTATTTCGACAGGCCAACCCAGGAAAGTGTCATAAACAAGCTTGTCATGAATCTGAAAAGAGGCGGGTATTTCTTTCTGGGACACTCCGAATCCATAACCAACATGGATGTTCCGCTTCAACAGATCAGGCCCACAATATTCAAGAGAGTCTGAAATTACGGACCGATCCCGGTTTATTGATCGTTCGGGGTTTTGACGTTACGAACCTTTTGAACAGGGATATGCACCGGGGTGACTGTCATAACTATTTCATTCATTGATTCACTAAAGACAATACAAGTAAAAGCCCACTAAAACTTAAAAAACCTGCTCATATATGAAAAACATGACCGATGAAGCATTGATACAGGAGTTGACCAGGCGACTGACCGGAAGCGATGAGCTGAGGAATAACTATCAGTCACTGATGGATGAACTTAACCTCGTGAATAAGAAGTTAGAAGAGTCAGAGGCACTAAAGAGTCATTTTATTTCGAACATTACAAATGAGATTATTAATCCTTTTGCTTCCATCCTGGGCCTTTCAAAGGCCATCCTTTCGGTAGACAAAGAAAACTGGAAGAAAGTGCTTTCCATGGTGGCATTAATATATACAGAAGCCTTCAATCTTGATTTTCAACTGAAAAATATTTTCGCAGCAGCGCGGATTGAAGCAGGGGAGATGAATCCCGAGATTGCCAAAGTAGATATTTTCAACCTGATCAGAAGTATTGTTGAACGATTCAAAATTGAGGCAAAAAAGAAAAAAGTGAAAATTGATACGGTTTTCGAGATCAATCTTCATGAAGCCCGGTCATCTTTTTTCTTTAAAACTGATGTCGAAAAGCTGAACCTGATCCTGCTGAATCTCCTCAATAATGCTTTGAAGTATAGTTTTGAAGAAGGATTAATTACGATAAAGGTGTGGCAGAAAGAAGGAGACTTGTTTATTTCGGTGAAAGACAGGGGAATAGGCTTGTCGGATGAGCATAAAAAGATCATTTTCGACCGGTTCAGGCGTGTCGATTCAGCCATAACTTCCACGAACCGGGGCCATGGACTTGGTTTATCCATTAACAAAGCGTTGTTAGACATACTGGATGGGCAGATTAACATTGAAAGTCAACCCGGAGAAGGATCCAATTTCATCATCCAGTTACCGGAAACACCCGACGATCCCTTTCTGACGGCAGATGATGATAATGAACTTTTTTTTAATGATAAACAAGTTTTTTAGAACCAGGACTCATGCCGGAAATCTCAACTCATTATTTATACCCTTCTGCCTTATTTGCCGATGCAAATCCACACATCATAAATACAGTTCTGGGGTCTTGCGTGTCGGTGTGTTTATATGACCCGGTTTTGAAGACAGGAGGAATAAACCACTATATGCTTCCCTTTTGGAACGGCCAGGGGCTGGCTTCACCGAAATACGGTAACATTGCCATTGTCAGGCTCATCGAAAAGATGATATCCCTGGGCAGCCGGCAGCCAAACCTTGTGGCGAAAGTCTTTGGCGGAGCAAATATTTTTGAATCGGAGCTGGAACATTTCCAGATCGGTGAACGCAATATAGTTGTTGCCGAGCGGACGCTTGGTGAATATAATATCCGGATCACAGGTTCAAGTGTTGGCGGTAATCTCGGGCGTAAAATACAGTTTCACAGTCAAACGGGAGAGGTGCGGCAGCGAATGATCAGCAAGCAGAAATGTGTAAACAGATGAAACCGGCAGTGGATTGTCGTCAAAGTGGGAAATAGAAAAATTGTAGGCTGAAAAACAAGGACACAAATGATATCAGAGACAGGTAGTAAAAAGAAAATCAGGGTCTTAATTGTTGATGATTCAGCAGTGGTCAGGCAAACATTATCGTCGATCCTGTCTACAGATTCAATGATAGAAGTTATGGATACGGCTTCAGACCCTTATTATGCGGCAAAAAAGTTACAGTCGGAGGTACCTGACGTTATCACTCTTGACATCGAAATGCCTCGGATGGACGGACTGACTTTTCTGAAGAAGATCATGACACAACATCCCATACCGGTAGTGATCATTTCGAGTCTCACTACCGAGGGGACACTTACTGCTATAAAGGCCCTCGAGCTTGGTGCGGTAGAAATTATTACAAAGCCACAGTTAGGTACCCGCACATTCCTCGAGGAGTCAGCTATCAGGTTGTGCGATGTTATAAAGGCAGCTGCCAAAGCCAGCCTGCGGAAAAAGAAGATGGTCAGGACGGAAATGATGGTTCAGCCTAAGTTATCGGCCGATGCCGTATTATCCAGACGAAACGTTAACAGCATGATCAAAACATCCGATATCGTGGTGGCCTTGGGGGCATCGACGGGGGGGACCGAGGCCATCTCGGCTTTCCTGCAAGCCCTTCCTTCCGACAGTCACGGTATTGTTATCGTTCAGCATATGCCAGAGCTGTTTACCAAGTCATTTGCAAAACGGCTTGACGATATATGTAAAATCACGGTAAAAGAAGCGGAAAATGGTGATACTGTTCTGAAAGGCAGGGCCCTTATTGCACCGGGTAACAAACACATGTTGCTTAAAAGGAGCGGAGCCAGGTACTATGTGGAAATCAAAGACGGCCCGCTGGTTAACCGGCATCGTCCTTCGGTGGATGTGTTATTCCGGTCAACGGCTCAATATGCCGGTGCAAATGCCATAGGGATCATCATGACCGGGATGGGTGATGATGGAGCCAGGGGATTACTGGAGATGAAGGAGGCAGGTGCAAACACAATTGCCCAGGATGAAAATTCATGCGTGGTTTTCGGAATGCCCAGGGAAGCAATCAAGCTGAAAGCTGTCGATAAAGTGATGTCGCTCGAAAGGATTGCTCCTTATATCATCAGGGAGAAATAATCCAACCGCTTTTTGATTCCTGGAAATCCGGTGCATCAGCAGGATTTTTTAATGGCCGCCACATATAAAGTACTATTGATCAACCCCGGCACTATAATCATATCTGTCCAATACGGGTGAATTCCCTGAAAGTGCAGGTAAAAACACCCGGATTAAGATACGTGTCCACCGGCAGGAATCAAGGTTGTTCACTGTTTTTGAATTACCCGTCTCCCGCTAATTTTGATAATGTTCCACTAAGGGTCCGGTTTTTACCCTAAACAGGCAAAAATCAGGCAAGTGATACAAATACGATGAATAACATGAATTCGATCAGGTGAAAAATACGATGGAAAGTTTGGATCAAATGGAATTCGATACGCTTATTTCAGTCATCCGTGAGACACGGGGGATCGATTTCAGCGATTATGCCATGTCCAGCCTGAGACGCCGGTTTATAAGGTTTATGACCATGAACAACCTGGGTGACCCTGCTGAACTTGCCTGGAAAATAAGGTATGACAATGCGTATGCCGACTATTTTGTCAAAGAAATAACTGTCAACGTAACCGAGATGTTCAGAGATCCGTCTTTCTGGTCATTATTGAGAGACAATATACTACCGGACCTGATAAATTATCCGGTTATCCGGATCTGGCATGCAGCCTGTTCTACTGGCCAGGAGGTCTATTCGATGGCCATTCTCTTAAATGAACTGGGCGTTCTTCACAAAGCCAGGATTATGGCAACGGATATCAACTCAAACGTACTTAAAACTGCCCAAAAGGGCATATTCCGCCTGAACCACCAGGAACTCAACCTGAAAAATTACAATTCATTTGGAGGCAAAAAAGAACTGGATGAGTATTACACCGTGTCTGGAAGCGAAGTGGTATATGATCCGCAATTGATTTCAAACGTGGAGTTCAGGATCCATGATCTTGCCCGGGATAGGGCGTTTTCAAAATTTGACCTGATCCTGTGCCGGAACGTCATGATCTACTTTAATTTCAGGTTGCAGGAACGTGTGCTCGATATTTTCAGGGAAAGTCTCGACAAGGGAGCCTATCTGGGAATTGGGTCCAAGGAATCTATCGAATGGTGTAAATCGTCGAGATATTTTCAGACAGTAAGCCAGGAAGAAAAAATTTACAGGAAACTCTGAACATGAACATGAAAATGTGCAACGGTCGTAAATGGCATTGAAAGCTAATGAAGACAGAATGTAAAATAGTGATAATTGGGGGGTCAGCCGGCAGCTTTACCGTTGTCAGGAAGATTATTTCTTCCCTGCCCGGCAATTACGGCATACCGGTTGTGCTTTGCCTGCACCGATTACGCGATGTACGTCACGGTTTTGTCGAATCACTACGGTCTTCTTCGGGTCCGCAGGTCATTGAGCCTCTCGACAAGGAAGCTATTCTTCCAGGGAACATATACCTGTGCCCGTCGAATTATCATCTATATATTGAAATGGAAGGCACTTTTGCATTGTCGGTTGATGAAGCAGAAAACTACTCCCGGCCGTCCATCAATGTAACCTTTTCTTCGGCTGCCAACGTTTTCGGTAAAAGCATGGTCGGGATTTTACTCTCGGGGGCGAACTCAGACGGGGCCGGGGGAATTTGTTATTCCGGCCGCTGCGGGGCATATACCATCGTTCAGGATCCTGATGAGGCTCTTTTCGACATTATGCCCGGCAAAGCCCTGGCGTTATGTAAGCCCGACGAAGTGCTCGATACGGATAATATCATCACCTATTTAAAACGATTAACGGGTAATTGAAATGATACATTTTCTAAAAAAGATACGTCTTAGAGAACCGGAAATATTTACCAGCCCGGCGGAACACTTAACCAGCAAGGAGACCGGTGAAGAAATTTTTTCTGCCGGGGAATTCTTAAAGAAACTTCTTGCCAACAACGATTCGCCGGAAGAATATGCACAAAAGGTCCTTTCTGCCCTGGCCGGTGAAATGGAAATTCTTCAGGCCGTATTCCTGGTGATGAAAGACGTGGCCAGCGAACCTAAACTGGCCTTCCTTGCTGGTTACGCCTGCCTTGAAGAAGAGGATCACACCGATGAATTCTCAATAGGAGAGGGATTGCCCGGGCAGGTAGCCCGTGATGGGGAATCACTCCGGCTTCATGAGGTGCCGAAAGGTTATATGACCATCCGGACAGGTCTGGGTGAAGCATCGCCGGCTTCACTTATCATTATGCCGGTGAAATACGGGAAGGAGATCCTTGGGGTTATTGAAATAGCTTCTTTCCGAGGCTTCACCGATGAAGAAGACCATTTTCTCGACGACCTTTCGACAGAACTGGGTGGCTATCTGAAACACTTTCACATTAATGGTTACATCAATCCGGGTAACGAAGCATGAGCAAGCGAACGAAAATACTAATCTTTTTTACTGTCGGTTTTACCCTGGCCGGACTGATGGTCGTTGTTCTCATTTATGCCTTTATACTGGGGGCTACAGGTGAGGTGTTTTCGTTCGATTTGTTCCTTCATCCGACTAAAACCCTCAGTGTACTTTACCTTACCCGCCTGATACCCATTGTGTCAGGGGGAGCCGGCTACCTGGCCGGAAAATTTCTCGTAAAGAGGCGTTCAGACTATGAGACAATAATTGGAAAATACCACCAGAGTATTGAACGGGTGATCGAATTTGCTTCCAATATTGAGCGAGGCAGCCTGCAAACTCCTTATCAACCGGTTAACGGCGAGGTAGCGCTAACCGTTTCACTTGAAAAAATGAGGATGGGCCTTGTAAAACTCAAAAATGATGAGGATGAGCGAAACGAAATCGCAGAAATTAAAACTAAAGTCAATAATATCCTCAGGTCCATAGATAAGACCGACCGGCTGGCTGAAGAGGTCATCTCTTTCCTTGTCAGACGCATAGATAATGTTGTGCAGGGCGCTTTCTATCTGGCTTCAAGGGATGATGACGGCCGGGATAAGCTCACCTTGTCTTCTACATTTGCCTACGACAGGAAAAAGTATCTCAAAGCAGAGTTTAAGTTTGCAGAGGGATTGGTTGGCCAGGCAGCGGTAGAGAAAGACATGATTCACAGAACTGAGATTCCTGAAGACTATGTCACCATCACGTCGGGACTGCTCGGACATAAAAAGCCAAAAAGTATACTCATCACCCCGCTAATTTCAAACGATGTTGTATATGGTGTGCTTGAACTGGCGGCCATACGTAAGTTTTCCGATTCCAATTGTAAGCTGATCTTCGAATTAAGCGAAATTATCGCCAGAAGTATCTTTAACGTCCGGGTCAATGAAGAAACCAGGCACCTGCTCAGGGAATCGGAAGAAATGAGCAAGGAACTTGTTAGTCAGAAGCAGAAGTTGGTGGAAAATGCCAGTGAGATGATTGAAACCCAGGAAGAACTTAAACGGACAAACAGTAAACTGGGAGAACAGATTCATGAAGTTCATAAAAGTACCACAAAGACCCGGATATTGCTTGAAAATTCGTCAGAGGTAATTTTCATTAGCGGTGAAGACGGCACAATAAAGTATGTAAGTCCATCCAGCCGGTCTATACTGGGTTACTACCCCGATGAGATAACCGGTAAACAAAGTATCGAGAATATGCATCCCCAGGATACTGAACGGTTTCAGCGTTTCCTGCAGGATATCACCTCATTCCCGGAAAAGAAGCATAGTCTCCAGTTCCGCTATTTTACCAAACGGAGTGAAATACTCTGGCTGGAGGCTGCCGGAAAAAACTTTATTGAGGACCCTGTTATTCAGGGTATTGTAATCAATGCACGTGACATATCCGGGCAGCGTCTCGCAGCCAGCGAACAACGCATGAGAGCCAAAATGCAGGCGCTTTCAGAAAACAGTACCGACCTGATTTTGAGGGTTGACATCTTCAGTCGATGTACCTACGTCAACCCTGTCATTGAATGTTATACGGGTCTGGACAAAGAGAACATCCTGGATAAACCCCTGGCTGAAATCGAAATGGATGAATCCATTATTTCCAGCTGGAAAGACATTTTAAATGAGGTTGCCGGGAAGAAAGAGAAGTGCGACAGGGAAATGAATTTCCCGGGCATTGACGGTGAAAAGATCATGCATGTCAGTGCCATCCCTGAGTTTTATGATAACGGTGAAGTCGAATCCGTCCTGTTTGTTTGCCACGACATAAGCCAGGCAAGAAATCGCGAAGAGCTGATTAAAAAGAAAAACAAAAGCATCAACGACAGTATCAATTATGCGTACTACATCCAAAGCAGCCTGATGCCTTCGGAGGAACGACTCCGGCAGATGCTCCCAAACTCATTTATGTTTTACAGACCGAAGGATATTGTAAGTGGCGATTATCCTTTTGTATTTAAGGACGGGCATAATATTTATATCGGCGCCATGGATTGCACCGGTCATGGTGTGCCAGGCGCCCTGATGTCTATCATTGGCTATTTCCTTCAAAATAAGATCATTAACAGCCATTCGGATGACGATGCAGGCCAGGTCCTGAACAGGTTACATGAAGACGTGGTCAGAACCCTGCGCCAGTACGATGAAAACAGCCGGCTGAATGACGGCATGGATGCGGCTCTTTGCAAAATAGACACCCGGAACAATGTGTTGAACTTTGCCGGGGCACACAGGCCGCTCTATCACGTCAGGCGTGGTGATTTCCACGAGATAAGAGGCGACAGGTTTCCTGTTGGTGGAACGCAGTACAATAACCGGAAAGACTTTACGAATCACATCATAGAGATGGAACCGGGAGACAGCTTTTACTTTATGACCGATGGCTATGCCGATCAATACGGGGGCCCTACCGGAAAGCAAAAATTTATGAGCGGCCGTGTAAATAAACTTATAAAAGAAAACACAGACCTGAGTATTTTTCAGATGGGTAACCTGTTTCGCAAAACCTTCGAGGAATGGAAAGGCTCTAACGAACAACTGGATGATGTACTTCTTATTGGTTTGAAGTTCTAAATTGAATATCTATGAAAGAAAATGTACGACACGATCTTAAGTATGTGAGCCGGTTTAGGGAGCATATTTATAAGAACCGGATCATGCTCACTTACATGGGAGAGATATCCCAGGAGATCATTCTCGCCCTTTTGAATATGACCGAAAAAAAACTCGATGCTTCCCACGAAGATATTGGAATAAAGTCGAAGATTTTCAACGTAATGGTAGAATGTCTGCAGAATATCACCTACCATAATGAACGAAACAAATATTCGAGATCCAGTATGTTCGTCATTTCCCGCAATGCCGGTGGCTATGTCATATACAGCGGTAATGCCCTGCAAAAGTTAAAAGCCCATGAGCTACAGGAAAAACTGCAGAGAATTAACGATATGACAGCCCCGGAGCGTAAAGATTTTTATTTGCACTGGCTGCAGAACCGGCGAATTAAAGGTAACCCCGGGGCAGGACTTGGCCTTATCGATATTGCCCGGAAAACAGGCAGTGACCTGGAGTTCAATTTCGAGGAAATTGACGGGGAATATGTCTATTTTGCCTTAAAAACAGTGGTTAAACCTAAAACCTGGAGCAAGCATTATGACTGATATTTCTATGCCTTTTTACACCAATCACAGCGCATTGACTGATTTCTTCGAATTCCATCATTTAATGGAGAAAAACCAAATCGTCATGACCTATGCCGGCGAATTCTCACAGTCGCTGACTAAAACATTGCTGAGTTTTACCGAGAAAAAGTTCAGCATGGAGGATGTGGAAGATATTGTACGGCGGAAGATCTTCAATATTATGGTTGAGCTTCTTCAGAATATCAGTAAGAATGCCCTGGACAACGGGCCGGAATCAACTGAGCATTCCCCGGTTTTTATGATTGGAGAATCGAAAGATTGTTTCCTGCTAATATCGAGCAATAAGATCAGTAATGAACACATTCCGCCCTTACAAAAGAGACTCGACCAGGTAAACAGTCTCGACACGGAAGGCCTCCGGCAACTTTATAAACAAGTCAGGATGAATGCTTCATTCTCTAAAGTTGGCGGGGCCGGAATCGGCATTATTGATATGGCCAGGAAATCAAACCATACTATTGACTATCATTTTTTACCTGTTGATGATCACGCATCGATGTTTTCAATCCAAATCAAGATATCCAAAAATTAAACACATACTACTATGAACGTTATAAGCATACCTGCTACGGAAGATACACCGAAAATTAGTCTGGATCCGGAAAATAATATTTTTGAATTCTCGGGTCGTTCACTGCCCGAAGATGTTGTCAGCTTTTACCAACCGGTACTTGAGTGGCTTGACGAACTGGAGGCAAACCCCATCGACAATATGGAAATAGCTTTCAAGCTCGAATATTTCAATACCGCTTCTTCAAAACTGATCCTGGATATACTTTTAAAACTGAACGATATATATCTTAACGATAACCCTATGAAGATCAAGTGGTACTTCATGGAAATGGATGTCGACCTGGAAGAAGCCGGAGAGGAATATTCAGAATTAATTGAGATGCCATTTGAGCTTGTGGCGTATTGAGTGTTCAACCGACTGAAACAGCCTTGCCAGGCTCCGGCTTTCGTTCCGGAATGGTATGCCTGCTGTTGGCGGCAGCTGGCCCTGACAGCATAATTCAAAATTAACGTTCCGGATTTGTGGGGATAGCCGGGCCTGGTTTGCCCGGATGTGAATGCCGGAGGGAGTGTTTCAATGAAACATAGTTGACAGTTTTGCGGCCATTTGTATTCACCCTCATTGGTCTGCAGGTCGTAAAGTTTACTGTTTTTGACCCATCATAATGATATAATAGTCAGGGTATGAGTGAAGAGATTTTAAGAGCCTTAATGCAGTTGTTCGCCATCATTTCCAAGCAGGATGACGGGACAAACGTGAACCAGAGACAATACGTCGAAGCATTTTTGTCTTCACAGATCAGTACAAACAAGGTCCAGGAATACCTGGCCCAGTACGATCAGAAGTGCGGGGAAAATAATAATGCCAAAGATGACCCT
>DASQZK010000232.1:0-10712 GCA_035638735.1 Bacteroidales bacterium | reverse complement strand
CTATCTCGTTTTGGATAATATCCTCACGGCGTATCCTGGCACTCACCGTCGAATCGACGATAACTGTCCGCACAAGGTCACCCACATCGGCTGTTTCGCCACCTGTCGAGATAATGTTAATACCCATATCTCTCATTTTCTGCAGGAATTCTTCCGTGCCTTCAATGATGGCAGAAATCACGTCCCCGGGCACCAGGTTTTTATTCCGTCCGATAGTAGAAGACACCAGGATGTCGTTCGTAATCCCGACACACAGTAAATCGTCGGTATTCATTACCAGGGCATCCTGAGCAATGCCTTTCCATACCGACAGATCACCGGTTTCTTTCCAGTATGCGTAAGCCAGCGATGATTTGGTACCTGCACCATCGGCATGCATGACCAGGGCATAGTCCTCATCCCCGGTGAGAATATCAGGAATAACCTTACAGAATGCGGCAGGAAAAAGTCCCTTATCCACATCCCTGATTGCGTTATGAACATCTTCTTTTTTTGATGAAACGCCTCTCTGGCGGTAACGGGAACTAGTCATAATTAGGTTGTTTTCTGCAAAAATAACAAATAAACAGGTATGACAGCGAATATATTGATAGGCGTTGTATCGTCAGAGGTGACGATACAACGCACAACAATATCGTATTGTGCCGCTATTTTTTCGGAATATAATCGGTTGACAGAACCTTGAATTCTGTCCGCCGGTTAATCTGGTGTGCTTTCTCCTGCTGATCTTCCGGCAGGTTGTTAATGAATTCCTCGGTAAGAACCTCGCCGACCTTCAGGAACGGGTATTCTTTTGCAATTTGTTCATCAACCATTTTAGGCTGAGTCTCACCATAACCTTTGGCCTGCAGACGGTCAGGAGCAATCCCTTTGGATATGAGGTAATCGACTACCGACTGAGCCCTTTTCTGCGAGAGAATTAGATTGTCTTCGTCGGTACCCCTTGAGTCGGTATGCGACATGAGCTCGATGGTGATGTTTGGATTGTCGTTGAGGGTTTCAACCAGTTTGTCGAGCGAAACCATAGATTCAGGTCTGAGGTCCCATTTGGCAAAGTCGTAGAAGATATTGTCAATTTCGATGACCTGGTCAACGGGTGACAGATAAATGGTGGTCTGGAAATCCTGCGATTTCTCAAGTCCTTTGGTTGTTTCTCGCTCTTTCCCATTAAGGTAACCGTTACGTGAAGCGATAAAGACGTAATCGGTGTTTGGTTTGAGCATAAACCGGAAACCGCCTTCATCGTTGGTTTCGGCTTCTACGGTAATCCCGTCACTACCTATAGATTTGACGGTAGCTCCCTGGATTATCCTGTTTGTTTTTTCATCTTTCACCACACCGGTAATGTTAAATTTAAGTGGTGGAAGGTAGAAGGCATAAATTTCATCGTTTCCCCTGCCTTTACGGCTGCTGGAGAAGAATCCGCGTTCGTTCTCCTGTTCGAATACAATACCGAAATCATCGTCGGGTGAATTGATGGGTGCGCGCATGTTTTCGACGACCCACCGGTTGTTTTCACCTTTTGTGGCTTTATAGATATCGAGTCCGCCAAGTCCGATATGGCTGTCGGAACTGAAGTAGAGTGTCCCGTCGTTGTGAACGTACGGGAACATTTCATCACCGGGCGTATTGATATCTTCACCTAAGTTTTCGGGTTCACTCCAGTCGTCGCCCTCATTAGCACGGGTAATCTTCCAGATGTCTTTTCCGCCATAACCGCCCGACATATCCGACACGAAATACAGGGTGAGATTATCGGGCGAAATAGCCGGATGCGCTACGACAATGCTGTCGCTGAGGATGTCGAGTTTCTGAGGTTTGCTCCAGTCGAGACCCTGGGCCCGTGAATAATAGATCTGGCAGCCAAGCTGTTCGTTTTTACCCCTGGGGCAGCGGGTGAAATATAAGGTTGAAAAATCGTCGGAAACATTGGGTGTACCGTCATCTGCTTCGGAGTTAAAATCGTCGCCAAAAGGTACCGGTGTACTCCATTTACCTTTACGGTCCTGCCGGGTAATGAAAATATCAGAAAAGCTTTCACCGGTAGCACCGCTGGTAACATTACCGGTAGCATCATCGCGGGTGGATGTGAAAAAAACGGTGGAATAGTCGTCGGTCCCGTATGCCGGGCTAAAATCGCGTTCACGTGAATTGAAAAATCGCATTTCCTCTACCACATAACCGATAGGGTTCTCCATCCACTGCACAGCTACCTGGCATGAACGTAAGCCGATCTCGCCGCGTGGATCGTCGGGAACCAGTTCTTTATATTTCTTAAATTGCTCGGCGGCTTCTTCGTAGTTCTCGTTCATCATAAGCATCTGCCCGTAATGCAGGTATACTTCCGGATCCTGGAAGTCAAGGCCGATAGCTTTCCTGTACCAGACTTCTGCTTTACGCGGCTCCCGGACTAACCGGTAGCATTCCGCGATCTTATAAACGATTTCGTTCTTTCTGTTCCGGTCTTTAATTTTGTTGTAGGCCGTTTTATACAAGTCGATGGCATTGGCATACTCACCGGCCTCGAACGTAAGGTTAGCCTTGTAATCTTTGTCCCTTTTACTTTGTGCCATGGCAGCCGGCATAATCATGACGGCCATCAGAAATGCAATAATGAATCTGTTCATTCCAAATTCTGTTTGATAAATCGTAAAAATAACTGTTTTTTCAGGAATGTGATACTACAATTATATAGTTTTTAAACGAAGGATAGCGGGTAATGTTGTGGGGTGTTAAAATAGGTGTGTTTATCAGAAACGTGAGGGTGTAACAGAAGTCATCCTATTTTTTCGATGCTTACAAATTGAAAGTGGCTTACTCTCTGTATCCCTAAATCCTTTTAGGTTACCTTGGACCATTGTTTTCTGATGTGAACCCGGCAATTTTGTGGTTATCTGCTTTTAATCAGGAGGTACTAAAATGAGACTTCACCTCATAAAAAGACGCACTCAAAAAAAGTAGAGACGCAATGCACTGCGTCTCTACAACACTAAAAAAGTAATAACTCTAAGGGTCATTCCGACGGTAAAGGACTTACCTTGTGAACAGAAGTTCGCGGTATTTAGCAAGCGGCCATTTCTCGTTATCGACCGTTAACTCGAGCTTATCAACGTGGTAACGGATATCCTCGAGGAAGGGAAATACCGTTTTGGAATACACTTCAGCTCTCTTCCTGGTATCTTCAATCTTATTGGCCTTCTTCCTGGCTTCGACCAATTCTTTGACCTTTGCCTTTATGTATGAAATATGGGTAGAGATCTCCTTGATAAGATCGACACGTGCTCCTGCAAATTCCTTAAATTCCTCTTCACTGAAAAGGTCTTTCAGTCCCTTGACATTTTCTACCAGGGTGGTCTGGTAATCGACCGCAATAGGCACAATATGGTTCATGACAAGGTCGCCGAGAACACGGGCTTCGATCTGGATTTTCTTGGTATACATTTCCAGCTTGACTTCATTCCTGGCATGAAGTTCACGTTCGGTGAGTACCTGCTGCCGTTCAAAAAGATCAATTGTATTTTTTTCCAGGTATACATCCAGGGCTTCAGGTACATCATTAATATTGGACAATCCACGCTTTGCAGCTTCCTTAACCCATTCTTCGCTATAGTTGTTACCATCGAAACGGACGGGTTTGGATTCAATAATATATTTGCGAAGGACCTGGAAAATCGCTTCATCCTTTTTCACGCCTTTCTTAATGATAGCGTCTACGTCCTTTTTGAATTGAATCAGCTGATCAGCCATTGCCGTGTTAATGGCTATCATCGGGAAAGCACAGTTCCCCGATGATCCGACGGCACGGAATTCAAACCTGTTTCCGGTGAAGGCAAACGGTGAGGTTCTGTTCCGGTCGGTATTATCGAGGAGGATCTCCGGAATTTTACCGATGTTGAGTTTCAGTTCGGTTTTTTCATCCGGCGTCATCTTTCCGTTGGTCACTTTTTCCTCAATTTCGTCGAGCATCGCACTTATCTGTGTGCCCAGGAAAACTGAGATAATAGCAGGGGGGGCTTCATTAGCTCCAAGGCGATGGGCATTACCGGCCGACACCACACTGGCCCTTAGTAGATCGGCGTTTTTGTAAACAGCCATGATGGTATTCACCAGGAAAGTAAGGAACATCAGGTTTGTCCTGGGTGTTTTCCCGGGTGAAAGCAGGTTTACCCCTGTATCGGTTGAGAGTGACCAGTTGTTATGTTTCCCGGAACCATTGATGCCGGCAAATGGTTTTTCATGGAACAAAACCCTGAAATTATGCCTGCGGGCTGTCTTTTTCATGAGGTCCATGATAAGAAGGTTGTGGTCAACAGCCAGGTTGGTTTCTTCATAGATGGGCGCACATTCAAACTGGTTGGGCGCCACTTCGTTATGCCTCGTTTTGACAGGAATACCAAGTTTATAGGCTTCGATCTCAAGATCCTGCATATATGCTTTCACCCTCTGCGGAATTGATGAGAAGTAGTGGTCTTCAAGCTGCTGGTCTTTGGCTGAGGCATGCCCCATAAGTGTTCTTCCGGTCAGGGCAAGGTCGGGACGTGCATTATAAAGGGCTTCATCAATCAGGAAGTATTCCTGTTCCCAGCCGAGATTCGAGATCACCTTGGTTACATTACGGTCGAAATACTGGACAACGTCAGTGGCTGCTTTGTCGACAGCAGCCAGGGCTTTGAGCAACGGGGTTTTTGCATCGAGAGCATCTCCGGTGTAAGACACAAATATTGTGGGAATACTCAGGGTATTATCAATGATAAAGGCTGGTGATGAAGGATCCCAGGCTGTATAACCACGCGCTTCGAAGGTATTTCTCAACCCGCCACTCGGAAACGATGAGGCATCGGGCTCCTGCTGCGAAAGCAGCTTGCCCCTGAAATTCTCAACCACACCGCCATTGGGTGAATGCTCTATAAACGCATCGTGCTTTTCTGCCGTTCCTTCAGTAAGGGGATGAAACCAGTGCGTGTAATGAGTTACACCGTTTTCCATTGCCCACGCTTTCATGCCTGAAGCGACCTGATCGGCAATTTTCCTGTCGATACGTGTGCCCTTATCTATCGCTTCCATCACTTTCTCAAATGATTCGGCAGAAAGATACTTGCGCATCTTTTCGTAATCAAACACCTTGACGCCATAGTAATCCGACACCTTGGTTGAAGGGGCCTCCACAAAATGTGGCCTATGTGTGAAGACTTCTTTAAGTGCTTCAAATCTGATAAATGCCATGTTTTTTAATTTTAACGTTATTATTCTAGGGTTGCCGCTGCAAATATATATCATTTTTACGTTCATGCCCCCTATTTTTTTCATATTTTAACATATTCTTTGACTTTTTTCACGGACAGGCCCTGTTTTTTACCATTTATGTGGAAATTTTAAAAAAACTACCTTTATACCTTAACTGTCATCCTGACCTAATTTTTACCAAGCCATGAAATTTTTATCTCCTCTTATATTGTTCCTGTCCCTGGCTGTGTTTTCCTGCACCCGGGAAAAACCACATTTTGTCTCCACCAACGGCCGCGAAATCGTAAAGGCCGATGGCGAAAAGCTTATCCTGAGGGGGGTAAACCTGGGATTCTGGCTTTTACCGGAAGGTTACCCATTCTCTATCTCAAACATCTATGCTGCACGTGAATATTACGACCTCGTAGCCGATCTGGCAGGTCCGGACTATTCAAAAGCATTTTGGAAAACATACCAGGACAGTTTTATTACCGAGAAGGATATCATGTATATTAAGTCGCTCGGACTTAATTCCGTAAGAATACCATTCGACTACCGCCTGTTCGCCGATGAATTTTACCTGGGCAGTTACACACCCCGGGGCTTTGAGTTGTTGGACAGGGTTGTAGGCTGGTGCAGGAAAGCCGGATTATGGGTGATCCTGGATATGCATGCAGCTCCGGGTAGCCAGGCAGGATGGAATACCGACGATGGTTATACCTACCCCTGGCTGTTCGAAGATGGCGGTGAAGACAGCAGGCAACAGGCTATTGATATATGGACCGGTATCGCACAACACTACGCTGCCGACACCACCATACTGGGTTACGACCTGCTGGGCGAGCCAATTCACCAATATAGTGATACTGCGAAGTTGTACAAGCGACTGGAACCTTTCTACAAGGACCTGGTAGGTTCCGTCAGGAAGGTTGATAAAAACCATATTTGTTTCCTGGCAGGCGCATTCTGGAACCGTAACTTTGATGTGTTTACAGGCCCGTTCGATTCTAAACTTGTTTACACCACGCATCTTTATTCCTCCACCGACGCTTATACATCGGTAGACTATTACATTAACTTCAGTAAAAAGTATAATGTACCAATATGGCTTGGTGAATTTGGTGAGCGCGACAGTTCTTTTGTCGATTCACTGCGCACGGTATTTGAAGAAAACAACATGGGCTGGTGCCTCTGGCCTTATAAAAAAATGAATAATAATCATTGCCTTATGCAGATACCTGAACCTGCGAATTTCGACCTGGTGACGACGTATGCCAACGGTTGTTATTGTACAATGGAGCAGAAAGTTACAGCACGGCCTGATATTCATAAAACCAGGAAAGTATTGGACCAGTTGCTGGAAAATATTAAGTTTGAAAATTGTAATCCATCCGATTATTATTTTAAGGCCCTGGGCATCGAAACCAGATAAATAATACCATACAATTATGACACTCATTGACTGGCTTGGATCAGCAGGCGTATTCCTCATATTGCTGGCCTATTTTCTGAATATCTTCAACAAAATGAAGAAAGAGGGTTACCCTTATATATTAATGAATATTGCGGGGGCCGGACTGGCCTGCCTGGCATCCATATTGCTGAAATACCTGCCGTTCATTATCCTGGAAGCCGCATGGACACTTGTTTCTATGGCGGCCCTGGTAAGATTGTCGCTCGGTTCACGATCCGGTTCAATCGAAAGATAATAAGATAGAAAAGTACACGGCAAACATGGCGGTTCCCGATGGTCCGTCATATATCCTGGAGGGAAACCCGGCACGACCCGGCGGGCCATTCACTGAGGCAGAGAAGGATTCTATGATGCAATTACCCGAATTCGAGGGCTACGGCTATTTCCCGCACAGGCTCACCAAAATCAGGCAGCACCAGGACAAACCCGTCTTTGCCGGCATGGTTGAAAGTGTGGACGAAAGTGTAGGACGAATACTGGAAACGCTCCATAAGCTCGGACTGGAAAAAAATACGATTGTAATGATCTCCGCCGATAACGGTGGCATGTCCTCACCCGATGCGGCATCGACGGCAAACCTTCCGCTACGTGGCTGCAAAGGCTGGTTTTATGAGGGCGGCATCAGGGAGCCCTTGATTATCAGGTGGCCCGGGATGGTCGAAGCCGGAATGGTTTCGCATGTACCGGTTATCAGCACCGATTTTTACCCGACCATACTCCAGCTGACCGGATTCCCGCTTCTTCCCAATGAACACAAAGATGGCGTCAGCCTGGCACCGCTATTGCTCAACGGTGAGGCTCCACAACGAGAAGCACTTTACTGGCACTGGCCGCATTACAGTAACCATGGTCAGCAAAGCCCTGCAAGCGTCATCAGGAAAGGCGATTACAAACTCATCGAATACCACGAAAACGGCTACGTTCAACTCTTTGACCTCCGCAACGATATCGGAGAACACCGTAACCTGGCCGTAGAAATGCCTGATAAGGTTAATGAACTTCGCGATGATCTTCACCAATGGGAGACGGAAACGAATGTTGGCATAACCAAACCCAATCCGGACTATAAACCTAATGAGAAGAATGTTTTCCTACGATGGTAATCGGCAGAGCGGATGAATGGCATTTTCTTGTACCGGACTTTTATGGCTTTCAGCAATCCTGATTTTTTAATGGAATGACTTACTTTATATTGAGGCCTTCTTTGCCTTCAAAATTGAGGGAGCTTATGTCTTCATAATGGAGGGGCCATTGTCTAAATAAAGTCTGTCAATAAAGTCCAGGTGTCTGGATCAAAATGTTCGGGAACAAAGCCTGTTCCGTTCTAAACGGGAGCGTGAAAAAATTTTAATCCACCGCATACGAATGCATCAGAGGAATTAAAATTTTTGTAACAACGCAGTGTTCGGACATTATAGACAGACACTTGTTAACCTAAAAAAGCATAACATGAATCAACTCACCCTCACCACCCCGGCACTTTTATTTTCAGCCATTTCACTTTTACTGCTTGCCTACACCAACCGGTTCCTCTCCTATGCGCAACTGGTCCGTAACCTCCATGCCAGTTTCAAGGCAGATCCGAGCCATATCCTCCTCGGGCAAATCAGGAATCTGAGACTACGGCTGAACCTAACCCGTTCGATGCAAATCCTTGGCATTGGCAGTCTCCTGCTATGCGTCCTTTGCATGTTCCTGATCTATGTTGAATGGCAAACCCTTGCTCAGGTCATTTTCGGCATTGCCCTGATTATGCTGATTATTTCATTGGGAATCTCGGTCAGGGAAATTCAGATTTCCGTTAGGGCTCTTGATATCCATCTCAGTGATATGGAAGAGGTGGAGAAGAAATAAAGAAGACCTGCCGGATGAGAGCCGGAAGGCATTATTTGTCAATACTGAAGTTTCACAGAACACGGCTGGTAGCCGTTTCCCGGGCCCATTAATGACAAAGCTGTAGAACGGGGTCCGACCAGTTTTGGCAGATATGCCTTTCCCTGTGTAGTTCTGACGAAAGTACGGTATACTGAATCCCGAATAGCTGACCATTTTTCAATACCAGGACAATCGATTCGAATGCTGTTACCTATATCTGTCATTGAGGAAACAACAGATGTTATCTCAAACGGTACGGAAAAGAGCAGGTTTACAAAATGAAAGCTCCCTGGGACACGGTGTCGAAGGGAGCTTTCCATTAAAAAGTAAGATAGGGTTGATGGAGACTTACAAGAAGGTCCTTTTTATTTCAACAACTATTTTTTTGTGTTATTAATAGAATTTAATCCGGTTATCAACGATGTCGGCATTTTCGCGCAGTGCTTCGTAAGCCTCATAGGCGACCCTGCTCTGCAGGCCGTATTTAAGTCTGAATTCGGCGGCCTGGGTATCCGGGTTCTCAGGAATGGTCCGGCTGGTAACGTTGATTACAAACACACCATTTTCGCCCTCGATGGGAGCCGAGAGTTGATTCTCGGTCATTTCGAAAGCGCTGGCGACAACCGCTGGCTCAAGACCAACCCCGTTAACAAACGGGTTGACGAATCTGACTTTTGCAGCCTCTGCCACCTGGGTATTAAGGTCGGAAGCAACATCATCGATAGTTGTTGCGCTGGCAATCTTTTCCTTAACCTGGTCGGCCAGTTTATCAAGTTTTTTCTGTTTCATCAGGTTGATTTCGATCTCTGTTTTAACATCCTCCAGCGGGGCAACGCCTTTTTCCTTCACATCGGTGAGGGCAGCAATCACGTACTGATCGGTAAGATCGAAGATCTGGCTGATAGAGTTTTCGTCGTTTTCGTAAGACCAGCGGATAACTTCGTGAGAATTATCAAGTCCGGGTATGGTCTGCGTATTACGTTTGATGTCGGAGGCAAACCTGGGAGAAATATTCTCTTTTGTGCACAGGTCCCTGAATTTTTCCAGAGAGGTCGCCTTGCTCCTGAACTCAACAGCCTTCGAATAAATTTTCTGATAGGTTTCATCGCTGGGAATCACTTCTCTTTCGAGAATAGCCAGTTTAGCTTTTTTCACTTTCGGACTTTGTTCTTCAATTTTGAGGACATGGTAACCAAACCGTGTTTTAACAACCTCAACATCGCCCACTTTGCCGGTAAATGCGGCTTCAGCGAAAGGTTTTACCATAGATTCTTCGGTAAACCAACCCAGATCACCACCGATCTGACGGTTCGACTGGTCGGCCGAAAATTCGCGAGCAAGTGCTGCAAAATCACTACCGTTGTCGATAAGTGTCTTAAGACTGTCGGCAATAGCTTTTGCACGGGCATCATCTCTTTGCACCGACAAGCTGATGAGAATATGTCTTGCCCTCACTGAATCGGGAACATAATTGAACTCCAGCAAGCGGGCCAGTTTATAAGCACCATTATCAAGGTATGGTCCTGCTACGAAGCCCGGTTCGGCATTGAAGATTGAATCACGGATTGATTCCGGCAGGGCATCATAGCCGTAATTGATATCTTTGTAAGGAATATCCGAATTACTGTTAACGAAGTCAATCGGTTTATCACTCCTTTCAAAGGCATCTTTACTCTGGGCTACGTAATTATGTGCATTCTGATCGTCGGCCTTCGAGGGTTCGATGTTAAACACAACATATTCGATGCTTCTTGACTCGTCCTGCTTGTACTGATGTTTATGACTCTCGTAATAGTCTTTAATTTCCTGTTCACTCACGCTCACTTCATTGTCTGCAATGGTGTTGAAAGGAAGGTGAACGAAGCTGAAATCAACCGTTGATGCGGTTTCTAGTGCGTATTCCTTTGCATCGAGAGAATTAGGCGTAAGCCCTTTTCTCACCAGGCTAAAATATTTCTGGCTCAGCCTGTCGTCAACGATCTGGTTCTCGATGTAGATCCAGCGCTTACGTTCGTTCTTATAAACGTCGTTACTTATCGCATTGAAATAGTTCATCATCTGGTAGCGGTTAAATTCACCGGTTTCAGGATTGGTGAACATCCGTCTCACGATCGGATGGGGTTCATCCATGATAACTGTA
>DASQZK010000231.1:0-6755 GCA_035638735.1 Bacteroidales bacterium | reverse complement strand
CCTGTTAAGGGAACATGGTTATAACACTGCCATGGTTGGGAAATGGCATTTGCAAATGGATTTTGCCGGCACCAGAGGAAAAGACCGGGATTGGTCTGAACTATTTACTGAAGGGCCTACAGATCATGGATTCGATTACTTTTTTGGCATTCCGGCTTCAATGAATTACGGGGTACTTACTTACCTCGAGAATGACCGTGTTTTGGATCCACCTGTCCTCTGGACAAAAAAGAAGGATAATCCCAATCCACGTTCTTTCAACAGAGCTGTCAGTCCTTTCGATTACAGGATGACACCTCCTTTCAAGGAAGAGCCTGGAGAAGGGAGGGGGTGGATTGAAGCAGCCCCATCATTTAATGATGAACTGGTACTTGAAACTTTTGCCGACAAGGCTGTAAGTTACATCAATCAGGTTGCACCTGATGCCAAAAACGGGAAACCCTTTTTTTTGTATTTTGCCATGACCAGTCCGCATTTGCCCCATTGCACACACCCCGATTTCCAGGGACGGACCAATTGTGGCAACTATGGCGATTTCATGGAAGAAACAGATTTCAGGATAGGCCAGGTGTTGAAAGCCTTAGAAGAAAATGGCCTGGAGGATAATACGCTCGTTATTTTTTCGTCGGATAATGGTGCTGAAACCAATTATGCATATTGGCGAGAGAAATACGATCATTGGAGTTGCATGAATTTTAAAGGCGGTAAACGCGATATTTATGAAGGCGGACACCATGTGCCCTTTTTAATGTGTTGGCCCGGTGTTATCAAGGCAGGGAGCAGGGTTGATGTACCTGTTTGCCAATCGGATTTCCTTGCAACCATAGCCGATATTATTGGAACCGAATTGCCCGACAATGCCGGCGAAGATAGCTATAGCCTTATGCCGTTGATTTCAGAAAATGCGCAAGGTGAATATCGGTCAGAAAGAGCCGTTATTCATCATTCAGTTTCAGGGCATTTTGCCATACGTAAAGGCAAATGGAAACTCAATTTGTTCCGTGGTTCAGGAGGTTCACTTAAACCAAAATTTATAATCCCTGGGGAAGGGGAAGCTCCTTTTGAGCTTTATAATATGGAAATTGATCAGGGCGAAACGGCCAATTTATATTTTGAGTACCCGGAGATTGTGGAAGAATTAAAATCTGAATTTATCAAGATTATTAAATCAGGGCGATCAACGCCCGGAACTCCGCAAGATTTTGTTAAAGACAACTGGGAACAGATAAACTGGGTGTTTAAAACAGACGTAGATAAGAAAACTAATCTTTAAATACGCAACATGAAAAAAAACAGAAACTTCGTATTGGTTCTTTTCATTTCATTATTGGCAGGATCAGCATACGGTCAGACAAAAGATTTTGGACTAACGAAACATGCGGTAAGCCCAAAGGAACTGGCAAACTGGAATTTAGTCGGGAACGGTCAAGTGGATATCCTTGGTTCCCAAATTGCCATGCAGGAATCGGATGATTCCAAAGGGATAATGCTGGTAAGCCCAAATGCTTACGGAAGTGACATCATTGTACGCTACAAGGTGCTGGCACTCACTCCTTCCACAGTTTTGGTTGCATTGTTGTCTCTGTCCGATGAGGGTGAGCCCGGTAGCCTTTCGATTCCGGAGGATTTTGACGGAAGCCTCGGCTTATTCACCGGCCAAAAGGAAAACTACTTCTTTGCCTTTAAAAATGCTCCTCACAATGTGACGCCTTTTGTAAGAAAGTCCCCTAAGGGTACAAAACTCGGTTCAGCAACCAAAAATACAATGATTGCCGGTGTTTATTATGACATTGAAATTGGAAAATACCAGGAAAAACTCTGGTTATCGGTTGATGGCGTGAAAGTATTTGAAGCCAGGGATTCCGACCCATTAAAAGGAGGTCATCTTTCACTTCGAATAAGGGGAACCGCCGGATTTAAAGCAGGTTGTCTTATAAAAGATCTGGAGGTTTTGAGCCATTGACAAAATGTGTTTGATGACATAATTTTTGGTACGTAAATTTTTGAATATTATATTCGCCATGTTTCATCGACAGAATCAGGGAAAGCCCACAATAAAAGACTGCGCTACCCTGTGTTCTCTTTCATGAAGATACTAAACAGTTGGACATGAGCGAGGTAGGATTAAGTAAAACTCAATGAAAAGAGACATAGGTCACCTGAAATATATTTTTATTGTTTTCCTTGCCATTTTTGGATTTCAGTTGGCAGCCTTTGGCTCCGCCAGGGATGAAATACAATTGTACGTTGCCGTCAATGGTAACGATGAGTGGACAGGAAAGCTTTCAGAACCAAATAAGGATAACAGCGACGGTCCGCTTGCTACTTTGAATGCAGCACGAATCAAAGTTCGTGAATTCATTTCGGACGGTCTTACCGGTCCGGTCACCGTTTGGATCCGGGGTGGTGAATATGTGCTTGATTCAACCATTGTCTTTGGACCGGAAGATTCCGGGACAAAAGATTACCATGTATATTACCGGGCCTACCATGATGAAACGCCTGTGTTCACCGGTGGAATAAAATTAGATAACTGGAAAAAGTGTATTAAAAATCCCAGGGGAGTTTCGGACAACGCAAAGGGACATCTTTGGTATTGCGAAATACCAAAAGACAAAAAGGGAGCATGGCAAATCACCACTCTCTATGACGGACAAAAACTTTTGTCCCGGTCTCGTTCAGGCAAATTCAAAACTTCGGATAAACAGGTCCTCGATCCGTATAATGCACAACCCAAAGATATCAGGGGACTGGACCCGGATGCTGAGCCTGTGGTGTTCAGCCGTGAATTTCACTTCAACGTTAATGATATAAAAGGCTGGGAAACACCGTCAGACATCGAAATTTTTCTCAGCCCAAAACATCGCTGGCTCATTAATATGTTGCCGCTCGAACGAATCGACACGAAACATCAAACGGCCTGGCTGGCCGTAGATCCCACCTATGGTATTCCTCCCGGGAATGCCTATTATGTGGAAAATGCAATTGAATATTTGGATGAACCGGGAGAATGGGTTTTCAACAGTAAAGAGGGGCGGATTTATATTTGGCCGGAAAGCTCACTGGATGAGGCGGATATGCGTGCGCCCTTTCTCCAGGAATTTATTCGTGTTGAAGGTATTGAGGATAGCATACCGGTACAATTCCTGCATTTTGACGGACTGACTTTCCGTCATGGGCTGCGCGATACCTGGAAACCGGGTGACAGAGGTTTGCAGCACGACTGGGAAATGTATGACAAGGGAAATGCCGTATTGCGTTTCCGGCATGCCAAAAACTGTTCGGTCGATAATTGTACTTTCGAAGCAAGCAGCGGGAGCGGAGTGCGTTTAGATTTATACGCGCAACACAATCAAATAGCCAACTGCATCTTTTCACACCTGGGAGGTACCGGGATTTTACTGAGCGGCTATGGACCCGGCTTAAAAGATGAGAATAAATACAATACCGTTACCAATAACTATATCCACCATGTCGGGACGATTTACAAGCATTCTCCCGGTATCTTTATCGCCCAGAGTGGTCACAACCTTATTAGTCACAACACGATCCATGACCTGGCTTACAACGGAATGGTGATTAGTGGCTGCCGGCCTCATGAGCTCGTATTGGCAAAGCCGCTCATGAACCGGCGTGAATGGGTAAGCAGTATTAGGCGGGATGAAATCGGACCTTACATCAAAGATATAACCCCTGATATGCTTCGCAACTGGCTGGAATTTGATGTGAGTACAATCGAGCCACTACTGCATTCCCGCGAAAACCTCATCGAGTATAATGAAATATACCGGGTTATGCTGGAACTGCACGACGGGAACGGCATCTATTTTTCTGCGATGGGAAAGAATAACCGGGCCGAAAGAAACTATTTTCACGATATTTATAATTCCAACGGATACATTCGTCTGGATGATGTTTCGGGCTATACCATCATAACCCATAATGTCGGCATAAGGGGCTCCAGAATGATGCAAATCAAAGGTCCGGGAGAAATCCGTAACAACTTTGCAATTAATACCGGGCTTTTTATTGCACGAAGGTGGTGTCCGACAGATATCGATCATTTCATTTTATACAATACACCGCAGGGCGAAGGACATTATAACCAATATAAACGTTTTCCTGATGTGAAGATGATCTATGAATTTTTTGACAGGGTTTCCAATTCATTGATTTACGTGAACGATCCGCCACGTGAAATCAAATTGGGACAGGATGTGGTTGCTCCCGGTAAAAGGGGAGGCGCTCGTGTGGGTATGTTGTTTGCTGATCCGATGTTCGATGAAGAAGCGATGAAGGAAAAAATATTCCGGTTCAAACCGGGATCTCCGGCACCCGCTCTGGGTATCGACCCTATTGATTTAAGTTCAGCGGGATGTACGTTGCCAACGACAGAGTAAGGCTTTAGGGCATTTTGCCATTCGCTTAGGCAAATGGAAACTGAACAAGGTACGTGATTCAGAAAAGTTAGCTTAAGTCAAAGTTTATGGAAATCAGGATTATCGGCACCCTTAACTCAGCTAGAATGAGTAAAAGAAGACTAAGGGCAGATAATCAGGATGAATTTTTTATAACAGACGAATTATTATAAAACTATCATGAATTCTCTTAAACTATTAGCGCTTTCAAGTATTGCACTGTTTGGTAAAGTTAATTCCGTTTTAGCATCTACGGAGGATAACAATGACCAAAAGAAACCGAACGTCATTATCGTTATCACCGACGACCAGGGATATGGTGATCTGGGCTGCCTGGGTAACAATGTTATCAAAACACCGAATCTCGATCATTTTTACCGTCAATCCGTCCGGTTCACGAATTTTCATGTATCACCTACCTGTGCACCCACTCGTGCCGCGTTATTAACGGGCAGATACACCGATCGTTTAAACTGTTTTCATACCATTTCCGGACGTTCACAGTTGTTTAAGGACGAAACCATCATGGCTCAGGTTTTTTCGCAGAATGGTTACAAAACCGCCATGTTCGGCAAGTGGCATCTTGGAGATAATTACCCGTTTCGTCCCGAAGACCGTGGTTTTCAGGAAGTCGTCCGAATTGGAGGAGGAGGCATTACGCAGGGTCCCGATTACTGGGGGAACGATTATTTCGATGATACTTACTGGCATAACAGTGTTCCCGAGAAATATAAAGGTTACTGCACAGATGTGTTTTTCAGGAATGCCATAAATTTTATCGGAAAACACAAAGAAGAACCTTTTTTTGTGTACCTGGCCACCAATGCACCTCACTCCCCACTTTTTGTTCCCCGGGAATACTACAATATGTATAAAAATGAACAGTCAATAACCGATGCCCAGAAGCGCTTCTACGGGATGATCACAAATATTGACGACAATTTTAAATTGCTGGAGGATGAACTCGAAAGATTGCATTTGAAAAACAATACGATCCTGATTTTTATGACCGATAATGGTACAGCCCGCGGAATACAATATATAGACGGGAAAGCGTACGGTTACGACGGTAATATGAAGGGTAAGAAAAACAGTGAATACGAGGGGGGACACCGCGTTCCGTTTTTCATTCGCTGGCCCGACGCCAACATCGAAGGTGGACGCGATGTGAGTAAACTCACTGCCCATATCGACATTTTCCCGACTCTTGTGGATCTGTGCGGACTTAAATTTGTCCCTGTTAAACCCCTTGACGGAACAAGTTTGAAGCCTCTGTTGGAAGGAGACCAGGACCCTTGGAAAGGGCGACGTATTATTACCGATTCGCAACGTGAACAAAATTTGGTTGAATGGCGAAAATCTTCGGTGATGGACGATACCTGGCGTTTGGTGAACGGAAAAGAGCTTTATAATATCAAAACAGATCCAAAACAAACCAGTGACCTGGCCGCAAGCTACCCTGATAAGGTAGAACTGTATCGCGTTAGTTATGAAAAATGGTGGCAGTCGATTATAGATGAAGGTGTGAACGAAAAATATGCATACATCATGGTGGGGACACCTTATGAAAACCCAACGCGAATTAGTTCCCATGATCTCCATACCTTCTTTATGAATCACATATATCACCAGTACGGTGCTCTGGAGGCTGGTCAGGGATCCGGCATCTTTAAAATTGAATTTGCCTCTACGGGAACCTATAAAATTAGTTTATGTCGCTATCCCCGGGAGAGCGGACTGGCAATTAATGAAGTGTTTCCGGGTATAAAACCTACCCTGGAGGTGAATGATCCGATGCCGCCCAGCAATAATGTAAATATGACAAAAGCTCTATTGTTTGTAGGTGATTACGAAGGTTTAACTAAAAAGATAAGGCCGGGAGATAAAGAGATAACTTTTACGGTGGAAATGCAGAAAGGAAAATATGATATGGAGACTTTACTCTACGACGCTGATAATCATGTTTATCCTGCCTATTATGTTTATATCGAAAAATTATAGGATATGAAATGAACATCAATCTTATCAGTTTTCTTTCGGCTGATTGGGATATCACCTTTTACAACAACTCGAAGTGTAATCAAGGAAAGTGATAAACCTGTAGTTCTCACTTTTTTTTACAGTATTAATAAATCGATCACAGACTAATAGATCAATAACTCATGATAAAAGTTTCAAAATTTGTTTTCGTTTTAGGCATTATGGCATGCCCGATGATGAATACCGAATTATATTCTCAGGATTCTGATTCTAATCTTCCCGAGTCGTGGGTGAATCCCGCACCTGATGAAGTACCCACCAGTACATTCAAGCCAAATCCGCTCTCGCCCCTTGTTT
>DASQZK010000230.1:0-7137 GCA_035638735.1 Bacteroidales bacterium | reverse complement strand
TTCTTCCTTATCATTATCGGGGTTGATGCCTTTAACGGCGTCGACATCAAGAGGGCTTGGCAGCAAGGTTACAATACCATCGAGGAGACGCTGAATACCCTTGTTTTTAAACGCTGAGCCACAGAAAACAGGAACGATCTGTCGTTTGATCGTTGCTATCCTGGTGGCTTCCATGAATTCTTCGACGGTAATAGCCGTCCTGTCTTCAAGGAACCGTTCCAACAGTGTATCATCCGAAACGGCGACAGCTTCAACCAGCTTTTCTCTCCATTCCTCGGTGAGCTCTACCATATCCTCAGGAACTTCTTCCATGGAGTAGTTCACGCCAAGGGTTTCATCTTCATGCCAAATAACGGCCTTACGTTCAATAAGGTCGATAACGCCTCTGAAGTTTTCTTCACTGCCGATGGGAATCTGCATCGGTACAGCATTTGCGCCAAGCTTATCTTCTATTTCCTGCAGTACTGTGAAAAAATCAGCGCCTGTACGGTCCATTTTGTTAACGAAGGCAATTCGCGGCACATTGTACTTGTCGGCCTGCCTCCACACGGTTTCCGATTGCGGCTCTACACCGCCAACACCGCAGAAAACGGCAATGGCACCATCGAGTACGCGCAATGAGCGTTCCACTTCCACGGTAAAGTCAACGTGACCGGGAGTGTCGATAATATTAATCTTATATTTATTATCGTCGTAATTCCAGAATGTAGTTGTTGCAGCAGAAGTAATGGTTATTCCCCTCTCCTGCTCCTGCACCATCCAGTCCATGGTAGCGGCTCCTTCATGAACCTCCCCTATACGATGGGTAATACCGGTATAAAACAACACGCGCTCCGTGGTGGTGGTCTTACCCGCATCTATATGGGCCATGATCCCAATATTCCTTGTGTATTTCAGATCCTCTTTCATCTGTACGTCTTCTTCCTCTCTATATTCTTCTACTTATTTATCCTTTAGAACCTGAAGTGAGCGAAGGCTTTGTTGGCTTCTGCCATCCGGTGCGTATCTTCTTTCTTCTTATAAGCACCACCTTCATTATTATAGGCTGCTATAATCTCTGCAGCGAGTTTTTCCGACATAGATCGTCCCGGACGCTTGCGTGCAAAGAAAATCAGGTTCTTCATACCAATAGTTACTTTCCTCTCGTTCCTGATTTCCATCGGAACCTGGAAGGTAGCACCACCTACACGGCGGCTTTTTACTTCTACCTGGGGTGTGATGTTATCCTGAGCAATTTTCCAGATCTCTACAGGTGTCTTTTCCTCTTTACTCATTTTTTCATCTATAATATCCATGGCCCCATAGAAAACCCTGTATGAAATGCTCTTTTTTCCATCGAGCATAAGGTTGTTCACGAACCTGGTAACTTCCGTATCTCCAAATTTCGGATCAGGAAGCAGAATTCTTTTCTTCGGTTTCGCTTTTCTCATTTCTTCTTCTTATTTACTTTTTAGGTCTTTTAGCACCATATTTTGAACGCCGTTGCGTCCTTCCCTCTACGCCGGATGCATCAAGTGCACCACGGATCAGGTGATAACGTACACCTGGAAGATCTTTTACCCTGCCGCCCCGGATCAGAACAATCGAGTGCTCCTGAAGGTTGTGACCTTCCCCGGGAATATAGGCATTCACTTCTTTACCGTTGGTCAGCCTGACCCTGGCTACCTTCCTCATAGCTGAGTTAGGCTTTTTGGGCGTGGTAGTATAAACTCGGACACATACCCCTCTTCTCTGCGGACATGAGTCCAAAGCGGGCGCCTTGCTCTTTTCAACTATTTTCCGCCGACCTTTTCTTACTAACTGTTGAATCGTTGGCATACAGTATAAATTCTAGTGTTTAAAAAAACTTTTTCCGAAACGGGTTGCAAAGGTATTCTTTTTTTTAAAAAAACAATAATTTTTTGCGAATTTATTTGACTGATTTAGACTGAAAAAACCCGGACAACTCCCCTTTCGGGCTTCACATTCGCTTTCGCTTTTCGGCCTGCGAATATATATAATATATGTATGTATTGTTCAGAATATTAAAAGTTTTTTACAGAGAAAATAGGCTGGGGACGTTTCTCCCGGCATAAATCAGGAGTGTTGCTGGCAGATAAGGACGGCCGTTCGCACCCTTCAGGGGACACTGAAAGTGGTGGCAGACCATTCCACTACACTAAAGTTCCGCCAAAGGCTACTCTCCTTCGCCATGGCTGCGGCAGACGCAGTTGGTATTCGGGATAAACAAGCCTGAAACATTTCCCCGAACGATTTTCATTCGACATATTGACTCTTTTTAAAATTTTATTACTTTTGCATCTCTCGTGTCATTTGCCGGTTATTCTTTGAAATTAAAGACAATACGCAAATATTAATCTAACATCGTATTAACATATGAAAACGTATTCCACAGACAAAATCAAGAACATTGTTCTGCTCGGCAATGCCGGGTCGGGAAAAACCACCCTGGCTGAAGCCATGTTGTTTGAAGGTGGCGTAATAGACCGCCGCGGTGACATCTCGGGCAAGAACACCGTTTCCGACTTTAATGACATTGAGCACGAAAATGAAGGCTCTATATTCTCAAGTATCCTGTATACAGAATATAACGAGTCAAAAATCAACATACTTGATGCGCCGGGTGCCGATGATTTTGTTGGTGGTGCTGTATCAAGTCTCCATGTTGCCGATTCAGCAGTTATGGTTATTAATGCGCAGAATGGCCTTGAGGTTGGTACCGAAATTCACAACCGTTGGGTGGAACGTTTCAACAAACCGATGATCTTCGTGGTCAACCATCTCGATCACGATAAAACCAATTTCGAGAAAACCCTCGAGATGATGAAAGAACGCTATGGTGGCAAAGTAGCCATCGTGCAATATCCCGTAAATGCGGGTCCGTCTTTCGACTCTTTTATTGACCTTATCCAGATGAAGTTGTACAAGTATCCTGCTGATGGTGGCAAACCTGAGATCACGGATATCCCTGCTTCAGAGGCCGACAGGGCCGAAGAATTAAAAGCTGAACTCGTTGAAAAAGCCGCTGAAAACGATGAAGCTCTCATGGAGATCTTTTTTGAAAAAGAAACTCTCGAAGAAGATGAAATGAGAAACGGGATCTCTGCCGGTATCCGGAATGGTGATTTATACCCTCTTTTCTGCACATCTGCCAGGAAAAACATGGGCATTGGACGCCTGCTCGAATTTATTTCCAAAGTTCTTCCTACTCCGGACCAGTGTGCCGGTGTTCCCGATAAAGAAGGCAATGAGGTTAACATTGATCCCAAAGGTCCTGCGACCCTCTTTGTCTTCAAGTCTTCCGTTGAATCCCACATTGGTGAAATCAACTATTTCAAAGTTATCTCTGGCGAAATCGCCGAGGGTATGGACCTTACCAATGAAAGAACCTCCAACAAGGAAAGGCTTTCCCAGCTGTTTGCCGTTTACGGGAAAAACAGGACCAAGGTAACCAAACTGTCTGCCGGTGACATAGGTGCCACGGTGAAACTGAAGTCGACGAAAACCAACGACACACTATCTGCAGCCGACGTTAACCTGGCACCCATTGCCTTCCCGGAACCCAAGTTCCGCACGGCCATCAGGCCAACCAGTGAAGGTGAAGAAGAAAAACTCGGTGAAGCCCTTAACCGCATCCATGATGAAGATCCTACTTTGCTGATCGAGCATTCCAAGGAGCTTAAACAAATCATTCTCTCCGGCCAGGGTGAACACCATCTCAATATTGTGAAATGGCAGCTCGACAATATCTTTAAGGTTGATACCGAATTCGTGACTCCCAAAATCCCTTACAGGGAAACCATTACCAAAGCCGCCCAGGCCGACTACCGGCATAAAAAACAGTCGGGGGGATCAGGCCAGTTTGGTGAAGTCCACATGATTATCGAGCCTTATACCGAAGGACAGGCCGAGCCCAGCATGTTCAAAATCAACGGCAAGGAATACAAAGTTTCAATCAGGGGAAGAGAAGAACACAAGTTGCCCTGGGGCGGAAGTCTCTGGTTTTACAATTGTATTGTTGGCGGATCGATCGATGCCAGGTTCCTGCCTGCTATTATGAAAGGGCTCATGGAAAAAATGGAAGAAGGTCCGCTCACAGGGTCTTACGCCAGGGATATCAGGGTCTTCGTTTATGACGGAAAAATGCACCCGGTCGATTCCAATGAAATATCTTTTAAACTCGCCGGACGTAATGCCTTTAGAATGGCCTTCAAAAATGCCGGACCGAAGATCCTCGAACCGATCTATAACGTTGAAGTACTGGTTCCCTCCGACAGGATGGGCGACGTGATGAGTGACCTGCAGGGCCGCCGCGCTATCGTCCAGGGTATGAGCAGTGAAAAAGGCTTTGAAAAAATTACGGCCAAAGTCCCCCTCGCCGAAATGAACAAATACTCCACAGCACTGAGTTCACTCACCAGCGGCCGTGCCATGTATTCGATGAATTTCAGCGAATATGCACCTGTACCTGGCGATATCCAGGATCAGCTCCTCAAAGCTTATGAAGCCGAACAGGAAGAAGAATAGAAAATTAACACATACCTGTATATTTAAAAACCGCCTTCAATCGAGGGCGGTTTTTTTGTTATGGTTGCAGAAGGGTTTCAGGATTGTTTCAGGCTTGTTTCAGAATGGTTCATCCATTCGTACAGTCGCTTTATCGTATTTGTCGTACAGTCGTTTGTGTAATTTATTTACACCATAGTGTAATTTTTACACATTAGAATACCCAAATTAAGGCATTGAAGCTGTTTGGAATTTTGAATTTGAAAATTGGCAATTACCCTCCCTACCGGAACAGGTACACTACGCCCCTGTAAATACCTCGCCGGTATTTCACATCGTCGTAACCGGTAGCCTCAATAATATAATAGTAAGGTCCGGGGGCCGCCTTACGGTTGGAGTCCTTGACATTCCCATCCCAGCCATCCCATGAATACAGATCGTCGATGTCGGCTTTATAAACCAGGTTCCCGGAGCGGCTGTAGATACGAAGGGTGAACTGTTTTATGGATTTGAATTTGACAGTGAAATAATCGTTGATGTCGTCACCATTCGGACTGAAAACATTCGGCACTTCCAAATCGGAGGGCGACACGGTTATGGGTTCTTCCAGCCTGAAGGTATCGATACAGCCTTCTTCACTGGTAGCTACCAGGGCTGCATAGTAATCACCTGGTTCATAGTAAGTGTATTCGGGCTCATAATCAAAATTGTCAGTAAATTCATTGGCGAAAAAGTCCGACTTTACCGTATCGGCGAAAATCCATTCAAAAGACCAACCGTTCTCCGACTTATTGGTAAATTTTACCAGTAATGGGGCATCATCTTCGGGCGGACTCGGTGGATCAACAAATTCCTTTGTATCGGCTTTGTCGAAGAACATGAAGCTGAAATCAGATTTGACCTGTATGCTTTCGTAAAAGACAGAATCTTTTACTGACATGCCGAAACTGTCGATAGCTGTAAGAAAATACCAGGTATCCTTCGTGGGAGGCCTGTATGTGGTATTCGGATCGAGTACCCTGTCGGCCATGGGGATGATAAGGTCGGGATTGTCTGATGTCCACAGGAACGTAAAACCATTGGCGGTCTGGATGGGCTGTTGGGTAACGGGGTCATATATATAAAAGGTATCGGGCCTTACCGAACCACTCATTACCAGGAAATCACACGTGTATTTATAAGGGAGTACATTCCCCGATGGTGTTTTCTCGATACTGGTGCGCAAATCATCGATCAACACCCAGGCCAGGAATGAGGTATCGGTTCCGGCTCCGTTGTATATCCGCACCTTATATCCACCTCCCCCAAGATTTGAAGCTGTCGACTGCGTAGTATTATTGTCGGTCTGAAATACTGATCCGTACGATGCCGACAACGAATCATATTCCGACCATTCAAAGGTATAGCTGCCTGCACCGGGCCCTGTTGCCACCAGGCTGCCGTTTACCTGCTGACCTGGCTGTTCATAAAACACAAACAGGCTGTCGTTACCTGTATAACTCTTATAGGAAATATGCTTTACAAAATTAGCGGCAGGAGCGGTTATCTGTGCCGACAGATCCGCTGCCAGGAGAAATGGAGCAATCGAAAATAACCAGATCTTATGTGAGAATTTTAGCAAGGGATAGTATGTATTTGGTTTACAAATAACTTATTCAGAAGTAAAATATTTTGCGAAAATTGAAAAAAAATATGTCTTCTGCAATGAAAGTACAAATTATGACGCTGAGATTTTGCAAAAAAAGCGATTAAGGGAGGGGGAGGGACGGTAAGAGGTAGGCAGTATTCGGAGACAGGAGACGGGAAGAGCTGTGGCCGGGGGACCCTTGGTATCGTAGCCATGGTTACGTCCATGGTGGAGGTAAGCGGTAATCCCGTTCCGCGAAAGTTGCACGGAACATGGTCGGTAGACGGTTGAGGGGAGAGTTTAGGGTAAGAACAGGAAGTTAACGGAATATCGACCGCGTCCCGATTCGCCCCGATTTCCTATATTGGGGCGAATCGGGAACAGATGAACAGACGAATGTCGAATTGTCATACAGTCAAAAAGTCGCCCCACGTGCTTCAAGTCATAAGTCCCACTCGTTAATAAGTTCTCTATGCAACCTGAAAAATTTAACTTTAAAAACACTACATTTGGCTCCTCAAAAAGGGATAATGTGGAAAAGATCATAGCAGAGCTGAACAAACCTCAGAGAGAAGCAGTTGTCAACTATAACGGGCCGTCGCTGGTCATTGCCGGAGCTGGTTCGGGGAAGACCCGGGTGCTGACCTACCGCATTGCCAATATGCTCAATGACGGCATACCCCCTTCGTCAATATTGGCGCTCACCTTCACCAATAAAGCAGCCAGCGAGATGAAGGAACGTATCGCGGCCCTGGTGGGTTATAAAGTCGCCCGTCATCTCTGGATGGGAACGTTTCACTCGGTGTTTGCACGGATCCTGAGAGAAGAATCAGACGCACTGGGTTACCCCAGGACCTTTACGATTTATGATACCCAGGATTCCCGCAACCTGATAAAGACCATCATTAAAGAATTCAAGCTCGACGAAAAAGTATACAAACCCAACGAGGTTTTTGGACGGATTTCCAATGCCAAGAATAACCTTGTGACGGCTGAGGCTTACG
>DASQZK010000229.1:0-2475 GCA_035638735.1 Bacteroidales bacterium | reverse complement strand
GTCGGCGGTCTGAATTTCAACGAAAGAAGAATCGCCCTCAAACTGGATGAGGCTTTCCGGGATAACCATCACGCTGTCGCGTTTTTCGAGAATGATATCGGCAGTAGCACTATAGCCGGAACGGATGAAATAGTTATCCTTAAGGGCTACGGCGGCTTTGATCTCGAACTGGATGGCGCCGTTTTCTTCAACACCTTTCGGTGCAATAAATTCCAGGCTGGCATTGAATTTTGAATCATCGATGGCACCGATAGCAAGCAGGAGGTTCATCCCCGGTTTGATTTTGCCCACTTCCGTTTCGTCCACCTTGCCTTCGAAAACCATCTCACCCATATCAGCCACAGTGGCAATGGTAGTACCCTCGCTGAAGGTATTTGTTTCAATGACCGATTTACCCTCCTCCACGGGAATATCGAGGACCATCCCGTCGATGGTTGAGCGGATGAGGGTGTTGGTCGACTCTTCCGACTTGGCGGTTACGCCCTCCCTGATAAGGGTCAGGTTATTTCCTGCAGCTTCCTTTTCTTCCTGTGCATTGATATATTCAAGCTGGTATTTCTGGTATTCAGCCTCGGGAATTACGCCCTGCTTATACATTTGCTTTTGTCTTAAATAATTCTTTTCTGCATCCCTGAAATTATTTTCGGATGTTTTAAGCCTGTATTCAGCCTCGTTCAGACTGATCATGTTTGGAATGATCTTCACCCTGGCGATGAGATCACCCTCCTTCACCATTTTTCCTTCTTCGACATATATATTCTGGATAATGCCGGATATCTGTGGTTTGATCTCCACCTCTTTTCTGGGGACCACTTTACCGGTGGCCACGGTTTTCCTGATCACATTATCGACAAATGGTTTCTGTGTATTGTATACCAATGGCTTGTCTTTCGATTTCCCGTACAGGTATACGATTGTCCAGCCAAAAACGCCAAGGATGATCACGATGATGAAAACTCTGAAAAATTTTTTCATTTTTACTGTATTTAATCCGTTCTTAATGCTTCAATAGGTTTGATATTTAAGGCTCGCCTGGCGGGAACCATGCCGGCCAGTACACCTGATATTACAAGGATCAGGAGAGAAATAAGGGCCACCCGGAAATCTATTTCCGGGTTTTTGAAGAAGCTGGCATCTCCTCCAGCTTTGCTCAATAGATAATTTACGCCTTCAACGACCATAACACCGGCCACAAGACCAGTGTAACCGGCCAGCGTGGTCAGGAAGACCGATTCATTGATGATCTGGATGATAATATGCAAGGGTGTAGCACCCAAAGCCCTTTGAATTCCAATTTCACGTGTTCTTTCCTTAACGATTACCAGCATGATGTTACTCACGCCGATAACACCTGCCAGTAGTGTCCCGATGCCTACAATCCATATAAGCAGTGCAATACCGCCAAACAACCCTTTCATCTGAATAAATTCCTTTTCGACATTAAAAGATCCAATAGCCACATCATCGCCGGGATGTATCTTATGTCGTTTCTTAAGCAGGGTAATGGCCTTTTCCTGTACCGTAGAAACGGGAACATTCTCCACCGAGGTCATTGAAAACCAGAATACCCTGTTTCCGTAATTATAGGCACGCTGCATCGTTGAGAAAGGCATGAAAATGCATGATTGTTCCTCATTAGCCCGCTCACCCGATTTTTTGGAGGCAAATAAGCCAATAACTTTGAAATAGATCCCCTGTATTTTGATATATTCACCCAGGCATTCTTCGTTCCTGCCGAACAGTTCTTCATAAACGCGTTTGCCTATCAGGATAACTTTGCGTTTTTCCCTGATATCCAAATCATTGATAAGACGTCCTTTTACAAGGCTGACAGGGTCGATGCGGAAATATTCGGGAGAGTCGCCATAGATACTGTATGCACCGGTTTTATCACCTCTCACAACATTATCGCCATTTTGAAACCCGCCGCCCTGGAGCCGGGGGGCCAGTAGTTCGATTTCGGGGATGCTATTTCGCAGAGCTTTGACATCTTCATCGTCGAAAGAAAACCACCGGCCGCGTGTGAAGCCTTTGTAAGGCATGCTGGTACGTTGTGGCCATATAAATACCGAGTTGGTGGCAAAGTCGCCAAAGCCCTGTGTCACCCCGTTCTCAAGTCCCCGACCCGATCCAAGCATCACAAGCAGCATAAAGATGCCCCAGAAAACACCAAAGGCTGTCAGGAAGGTCCTCCATTTATTTTGCTTGAGAGAATGAAAGATCTCCTGCCATTTGTCAATATCGATCATGATCTTAAAAAACATAAGGCTTCATTTATTCGTCTCTCAATGCAACAATAGGTTTTATGGAAGCGGCTTTCATGGCCGGCACAAGCCCGGCCAGTGCCCCCGAAACGACCAGCAGCACCGTGGCGCCGACAGCAATGCCAAAATCTGCTTCAGGATTTAAAAAGAATGGATTGGGCGGCATGAATTTCGACACGGCTTCAAGCAACATGACGCCAAGTACAAGCCC
>DASQZK010000228.1:0-4050 GCA_035638735.1 Bacteroidales bacterium | reverse complement strand
AACCACGATATCGAAATAACCGGTGAAAGGATTTGGTTCCACCTGTGCAGAATATGTTTTCACATCCGTTTCCGGATCAAGGGTGACCACAATAGTTGATCTGTAATAATCATCGACAATGACCCGAACAGAATCGGCAGGTTTGTATCCACCGGCAGTCACCGAAAGAGAATAGGTCCCCTGCCGCAGATATCTGAAGAATTCGCCGGAAGAGGAACTGTAGACTTCGGAATGCAGTTTATCATGATCAGGAATCGTGATGGTCGCTTCAACAGGTTTGCCGCTGACGGCATCTTCCACATGTCCTTGAATTCCGTAACCGGCCTGCCGGATATAATTAAGTAACGAACGACGGTTCATGTTCCAGAAGGTATTCAGTTCTTTGGCGGGCGGCATTTTGTTGTACGACAATTCGATGGTCACCTCCCGTCCGTGGAGAAAATATGTGACATAATCCTGGCGGCCGCCGTTCACCTCGTACCAGTCGAAGCCGTTTGTAACGCCTTGGTTAAAGTCGGTCAGATACGTGGCTGTGTCGGCGTATTCCCTGCCAATGAACCGGAACCAGTCGTCGTCGGCATGAAGATAAGGCCAGGTGTCGAAGGGATAATTAAACACCTGGGCACCGGCGTGAAAATTCGCCGACATGTTGGGCGGATGGGTCTGCATATAATTCATCATCGCCACATTTTCCGCCTGCCGGTCCTTGCCGTCGGGATGCCCGCCGTTTTGCGGATCAGGGTAGTTCCTGTTCAGGTCTGTCAGTCTTGCGTTTGCTCTTATGGCACCGAATAGAGAGGTATCCGATTCATAATAGGTCCCGTCGGGGTTCGACAGTGGATTGATGCGGATAATCTTATTTTGCAAAACCTTGTCTGTTTCCGTGTCATCATTGTGGACCAGAAGATAATCGATTAGCCTGAGCATAAGTGAATAGCCGGTCACCTCGTCACCGTGTATCGACGAGGAGAAGAAGACATCCGGAACTTCACCGTTTTTATAACTGCCCTTATTGATAACAGCACACAGGATAAGCTTCCCTCTCGACGATCGTCCTATGGTGTCGATGGTACATAACTGCGGCCAGTTATCCCTGAAATACTGCATAACAGCCAGGTACTGGTCCCATGTAGGATAAGCCGTTCCATTCAATACCTGGCTGATAGTGTCGGCCATAACCGGTACCGACAATTTGGATGGGGCTGTTAAAAGGGTGAGTTCATCAAGGTGAGCAAGAATAAATGCCGTATCGGAAGGATGGAAATAAAAAAATACGGAATCGTCCGATATCCTGCCAATACTTACGCCACGAGGCAGGGCTGCAGCAGCTTTAAGGCTGCTCTTTCTCATTGACACATATACTTCACCGCGTGTTTTAAGCTGCCTGAGCATAGGATCGACAGGGTTCTGTGAATATAAATCGGCGTCCACACAACACAAGATCAACAGGAATACCAGCAACCGGCCTTTCATATCATGTTCTTTGTAACAAAGATAAAAAAAGACCGATGCGTTAATTCCTGCAACAGGAAATATTCATCAACAAACCACTGGAGGCCACAGTCTGAAGTACGGTGGGATACCGATCAGACGTTAAACCTGATATGCAGGACATCGCCGTCGCCAACCACGTAGTTTTTTCCTTCAAGCGACAATTTACCTGCTTCCTTACAGGCATGCTCCGAACCATACTTAATATAATCGTCATATTTTATGACTTCTGCACGGATGAAGCCGCGTTCGAGATCACTGTGGATCACTCCGGCGGCCTGGGGGGCGGTCATACCCTTATGGATGGTCCATGCTTTCACTTCTTTAGGCCCGGCCGTAAAAAATGACTGAAGATTCAGATATGAATAAGCAGCTCTTACGAGTTTATTGACACCCGGTTCGCCAAGCCCGACATCGGCCAGGAATTCCATCCGGTCAGTCTCATCTTCAAGTTCAGAAATCTCCGCTTCCATAGCTGCTGCTATAACCAGCACGTCGGTGTCTTCATCTTTCACCGCTTCCTTCACGGCGTCAACATAGGCATTCCCGGTCACGGCCGACCCTTCGTCGACATTACAAACATAGAGAACCGGCTTATTTGATAGCAGAAACAAATCGTCGACATATTTACGGTCGTTGTCACTTACGGGGGCGGTGCGTGCCGACTGGAAATTCTCCAGGTGTTCACGATAAGCGTTCAGGACTTCAATGCCCCGTTTTGCATCTTTATCACCTGATTTGGCAACCCTTTCGAGGCGTTGGATTTTTTTCTCCACCGAATCCAGATCTTTTATTTGCAGCTCCAGGTCGACAGTCTCTTTATCACGTACCGGGTTCACCGATCCTTCGATATGTGCCAGGTTTTCATCGTCGAAACAGCGCAACACATGGATAAGCGCGTCGGTATTCCTGATGTCACCAAGAAACTGGTTACCCACCCCTTCACCCTTGCTCGATCCGCGGGTAAGACCGGGAATATCGAGAATATCGACCGTTGCAGTAACGATTTTTTGTGGCTTTACGATTTCGGCCAGCTTATCCAAACGGGGATCAATCACATTGATGACGCCTATGTTCGATTTATTGGATGTGAATGCATAATTACTCGATTCTGCCTTTGTATTGGAAAGACAATTAAACAAGGTCGTTTTCCCGGTATTTGCCACACCTATAATGCCACACTGAAGACTCATAACTTACTGTTTTTAATTTGCTGCAAAAATACACTTTTTTAACTGTTTTAACTTTATCAAAGAAAAATGTATTTTTGCAGACTCCAAAAAATCCTTAATCCACAAATCAAACCAAAGTATGAATAAAGCTAATGCAGACAAAGCCGCAGACAATATCAGGATCCTCTCCGCAGCCATGGTTGAAAAGGCCAAATCGGGTCATCCCGGTGGAGCTATGGGCGGTGCGGATTTTATTAATATACTTTTCTCCGAGTATCTCGTCTTCGATCCGGACGATATGAGCTGGTCCAACCGCGACCGCTTCTTCCTCGATCCGGGTCACATGTCGCCCATGCTCTATTCGATCCTTTCCTTGTTCGGCAACTATTCGATGGAAGAGCTGGCCGACTTCCGCCAGTGGGGAAGTCCTACCCCCGGGCATCCGGAGCTGGATGTTGAAAGAGGTGTGGAAAACACCTCCGGCCCCTTAGGACAAGGTCACACCAATGCTGTAGGTGCTGCTATAGCTGCCAAATTCCTGGCTGCCCGTTTCGGGAACTGGATCAACCAGAAAATGTATGCGTATATTTCTGATGGCGGTGTCCAGGAAGAAATTTCGCAGGGTGCAGGCAGGCTTGCCGGACATCTCGGACTAAACAACCTGATCATGTTCTACGATTCGAATAATGTGCAGCTCTCTACAACAACAGATCATGTTACTGACGAGGATACTGAAGCAAAATATAAAGCCTGGGGATGGAATGTGATAACTATTAACGGAAACGACCAGGACGACATCAGGAAAGCGCTTGACAGGGCTGTTAAGGAAGAAGAAAAGCCGACCCTTATCATCGGCAAAACCATTATGGCCAAAGGAGCTGTTGATGCATCAGGCAACATATACGAAGGTGTAGTAGCCACACACGGTCAGCCACTGTCGGCTGCAGGTGCCTCATTTGAAAAGACCATTGAGAATCTTGGTGGTGATCCTGAAAACCCGTTTACCATATTCCCAGGGGTAAAGGAGTACCTCGACGATGTTCTTCGTACTAAAGCGGAAAAAGTTGCTGAACGTAAATCCCAAAAAGCCGCCTGGGAGGCTAAAAACCCGGAACTGGCTGAAAAGTATGTTTCGTTCTTCAGTAACGAAATACCTTCTATCGATTTCTCACAGATTGAACAGAAGGAGAATAGTGCCACCCGTGCAGCCTCGGGGACTGTACTCGGATATTTCGCAAAGCACGTTGGGAATATGATCGTGGCCTCAGCAGATCTTTCCAATTCAGATAAAACCGACGGTTTCCTCAAGAACAGCAAAGAGTTCCAGAGAGGCGATTTCTCCGGGGCGTTCCTCCAGGCAGGCGTATCGGAGCTGACCATGGCGGCT
>DASQZK010000227.1:0-2434 GCA_035638735.1 Bacteroidales bacterium | reverse complement strand
CGATTCGCCCGTTTTTCAGCAGGTATCGCATCATCTGACCACCTATATTACTCATAATGCAGGCAGTTCATACAGCGACGCGATCAAACAGGGCCATTATGTCTTGTTGTCGAACGTCAGTAAACAGGCTTTTATCCAGGGAGTGGACGACGATTTCCTGTTATCGGCCATCATCACTCTCATTGGCGGAATACCTGTGGTTTTGCTTCACACCAAGAAAAAGAAAGAGAAGATTGCCTTGAAAAAGGCAAAAAACGTTAATTAAGAAAGATCAGAGCAATGAAAATATCAGCAGCTTCCATTATACTAGGTTTAATGACATGTTTTCCGGTCACGGTCAGTGCCCGGTTACAGCCCGGCCAAACAGGCGACACCCTCAGGCTGGATGAGGCCGTAAACCGCGTTATTTCAGCGCACCCTACCGTGTTGGCTGCCGCACAAGCGGTTGAAGAAGCCGAAGGTCATATTGGTATTGCAAAAGCAGGCTACCTGCCGGAGGTGGCTGCCGGGGCTTCGTATTCCAGGGTGGGACCGGTGCCCTCGTTTGATTTCCCCGGTTACGGTACTATTCAACTCTTTCCGGAGAATAATTATTCGGCTACGGTAAATGTCCGGCAGCTTATTTATGATTTCGGACGTACCTCAAAGAATATTCAACTGGCTGAGGCCTCTAAAGACATGAGCACCGAAAACATTAACCTGGTACGACAGAACCTGGCGATGGCCGTTATCAGCACCTATTATCAACTGTTACTGGTGCAGGAATCGGTGCGAATAAACAACGACGAACTTAAGCGGTTAAATGAACATCTTGAATTTATACAGAAGATGAAAGCTACCGGTTCTGCTACCGATTATGAGATTCTTTCCACGAAGGTAAAAATATCGGCTATTGAAAACAGGAAAACCGATCTGCTTGCCAGCCGTCAGACCCTTTCGGCAGCTATGGATGCCCTGCTCGGACAGCCCGCTGACCAGATCATTCTGGTAGCCCGCAACCTGGATTACAAGGCCGACAGTATCGGTACCGATTCCATGCTACTTATGGCTCTGCATAACCGGGAGGAGCTTAAACTAGCCGGGCAGAAAGAAGACCTGGCCAGGTTGCAGTACGAACTGACAAAGGCCATGAACAATCCGACAATTACAGCCTTTGCCGCCGGCGGCGGAAAAAATGGCTACGTTCCCGAGCTGAACGCTTTCAAAGCTAATTTCTCGGCTGGTATCAGCCTTAATATCCCTTTGTTCGACGGTTACCGTGAAAAAAACCATCTGCGCATCGCCAGGGCGCGGATCGAAACCTCGCAGTCTCAAACCGAAAGCGAGAAAAGAAAGGTGTCTACAGAAGTGATCCAGGCCCGTGCTGAATTAACGTCTGCGGCCGAAAAAATTAACCAGTTCAGGCTTCAGCTTGAGCAGGCACAGGAAGCATACCATCTGGCCCAGATCAATTTCAGAGCCGGGGCTATCACCAACCTCGACCTCCTGGATGCCGAGATATCGCTGGCTGCGAGTAAGTTGCTGCTCACAAGGGCCCGGGTTGACTATGTCCTGAACCTCTCACGCCTGAAAATGGCCCTGGGTGAACCGCTCTACAGCGAAGGTCATGATTGATGTACGGCTTCGATCCTATTTCTTTCCGGCAGGAAGGGCAAAATAGAAGTAGATCGCTGCCCCGCAAATGGCGCCATATAGTGGCATCATCGTGGCATAGCCCGATTGCAGGATGAGTTGTATTCCCGTGAACAGGGCAAGGATCTGTGCCGATATTATCCTCGCCGGCTCGAGTTCTTCACCAGTATCATCACCCTTACTTTTTACAACACGGTAAGAGACCATTAGTGGAATGAAAAGGATGATGACCAGGACCGGGATAACGGGGTAGGAGAGTGGGTAATGGGCAAATGTGGCCGGGAATCCCCTGGTAGCCCATACCACAGCCAGGATGAGGGCATTCACCAGGGCAAAATAGATCTGTTTTTTATCACGGGGTTCAATGAGGCTGTCCAGCAAGAAGGCAAGTATGGTGATTGCGCCGTAAATCCAGTATCCCTGAAAGGTAAACCACCCGGACAGGAGCGAGAGAATGATCGAATCCTGGATATATGCTTTCAGGCCGGTGGTGCGGTTTACGATCCTGAGGGTCAGCATCAGCCATACCAGCCCGATAAACGCGGGCGGATAAAAGAAAAATACCCCCACCAGGGTTAAGCCGGCTGCCACGAAGGCCGACAGTTCATGGTCGGGATCGATTTCCCTGCAAAGTGCCCACGAGAGGAAAACCGATATGCCTGCGCCAAAGCCCCACCCCAGGCTGTGCCAAAATGCATCACCCATGCTGAGTTTAAAAATGATGCCCCCGATGATCACCACGATGGTAATGATCGAAATGGCTTTGTTCGTGGGGTATCCCGGATCGACCGGACGCCCGGTG
>DASQZK010000226.1:0-2934 GCA_035638735.1 Bacteroidales bacterium | reverse complement strand
TGACATCAAAACAAAAAGGGCAATTGAGCGGGATTTGGAAATAATTGGCGAAGCGGCAAATCGGATACTTAAAAAGGACAAAGATTTCAAACTTGATAACGTTGAGAAAATTATCGGTACACGTAACAGGATAATTCACGGATATGATAAAATATCAGATGATTTGATTTGGAGTATAGTGATAAACCATTTACCTAAATTAAAAGACGAAGTAACTGGACTGCTTGATGAATAATGGGCAGCGCACAACATTTAGGATATAATTAACCGGGCACATAAAAAAAATAAACGATGGGACTATGTTCCGGTTAATTATATTCGTTGTTGAACGGTTACCGGCGCAACACAACTGATATGTGAATTAAATGCTTTTACTAAGGTCACCTTAGAGATAATTAATACACATTATGTGAAAAGTTTTGAAAGAACCTGGTCAATAAACTTCATTTATCGGGTATATCAGACCGAAAAACAGGACCGACAAGCAAAAAATAATCTATTTTTTATACAACTATGCATACTTTATCCATCTCCTCAGTATAAGGCAGTATAAAAAATGGGCATTAAGCTGCAAAACAGGCATTTTCGATAATACCTTCCTGCGGGCTGCCCCGGGACCTGGGATAGATAATGGTTGTTAATATCATTTTACCGGTTTTACATTTTGGACATGCCCTTACGTCTGTTCCATAAAGCTTCACAAGCCATTCATAAACAAAAAAGCTACCGGTTTTTAATGGTTCCGGAATTTCTGCTCCCAAGGATACACGGGCACAATTCAATGCAGCTGATTTTGACCGCGAACTCAATATACCATAATGCCTGATCTTCATAAATCCTGCAGGAAGAATATGAAGCGAAAACCGGTGAAGAAATTCCTCAGCTTCCAGATCGACCTCTACCCTCCTGGATGTCCGGTAATCTATTGCAGAGAATTTCACCCGGTCGTTTTCCACAGCCTTAATCCGGTGGTTACTGATGGCAATGCGATGGGTATATCGCCCAATGTAATCCACAACTTGCTGTGCATTATGCATGGGGAGTTTGGCATAGGTCACCCATTTTTTCCTGTAGAATGGATGAAGATATTTCTTTCCGGCAATGAAAGGAGTTTCCAGCTGTATTTTATTTGATTTATGAAGGCTTATCAGTCCATCGGTGAATTTACCACGAAAAACCTTGCTCATAGCTTTTACCGGGAAAAGGTATTTTCCTTCGCTACGGGTATTACGCCATTTCCCATTTGCAGTAATACCTCCGGCCGGTACAAGGCAATGCACATGCGGATGAAAGGAAAGGTTCTGTCCCCAGCTATGTAAAACAGCGATTATCCCCATTTTCGCCCCCAGGTGTTTGTGGTCGGCACCAAATTGACGAATGGTTTGCCAGACACAGGCAAACAACAGATTGTACATCAATACCTGGTAATCCAGAAACATCTGGTTCAGGCTGTCGGGCACGGTAAATACCACATGATAGTACTTTACCGGCAACAGGTCGTGAGTGCGCATGCGTACCCATTTCTCACGCCGCAAGCCGTTGCACTTGGGGCAATGCCTGTCACGGCAACTGTTAAAAGAGATATGTTCATGGTTACAATCCGGATTATCACACTTATCTTTGTGGTAACCCAGTGCCGCTGTACGGCATTGCTCCAGGTTGGTAAACACTCTCTTTTGACGCGAGGTAAGTTTACCCCTGTCTTCAAGGCTGTGCCTGTACCTGCCAATGATCTGTGCAACTTCAAAGGCAGGGCGGGTGTAGCCCATCATGATATCAGCTCCAGTGGGCTTGTGAGCTTTTCCTCTCTCAATCGGTGGTTTACCTGCAGGTAAATCATCGTGGTGCGGATGTCCTCATGCCCCATCAGTTTCTGAATAGTGAACAGATTGGTCCCCATAGCCAGTAGATGCGATGCAAAGGAATGTCGCAATGAATGAAGACTCACTTGTTTTTGAATGCCCGATTTGAGCAGTGCCTGGCTAAATGTCCAGCGAAGGCCTTCTTCACTATAGGGTAAACCTTTGGTGCTCCCATTGAAAAGGTATTTCTGCGGTTTATACCTGCGGTAATATTCCCGTAATTCAGGAACCAGGCTCTTAGCAAGCAAGGTGTACCGGTCTTTGTTCCCTTTACTGTTTTCAATTCGGATCAGGTGATTCTTAGAATCCATATCAACCAGTTTCAACCGGCTTATCTCATTACGCCTCAAACCACCGCTATAGGCGATTTTCAATACCATACAGTGTTTGAGGCTGGTAGCGCTGTTAAACAAAAGCTTTAACTCTTTGCTGCTTAAAATTACCGGAAGCCGTTTCGTCGATTTGGGATAGGGTACATCCTGGATAATATCTATGCGCTTATATAACCTTCGAAATACAAACCGGATCCCCTGAAGATGATTACGGATGGTTTCCCGGCTCAAATGCCTTACCTTCTTCAAATGTACCAGGTAACAGTACAGGTCTTCCTCTCCGATTTGATCCGGAAGCTTACCACTAAAAGTACATAGCTCTTTAATGGCATATAAATAACAATGTATAGAACTGGTGGAGAAATGTTCAACCTCCATTCGTACACGGGTGGCATGTAACAATTCTTCTAAACTCGATGCTTGAAATACTTTTTTTTCATACTTTTATTAAATTGGTTAAACTTTACAAAGAAAACAAAACAATGAATTACCTATCTACCGACGTAGGGAGGTTTCGTTCAACAGCGCATATAAGTAATAGCTATGGTTACAGAGGTTTTAAGGTTTCGTTTTACGCTTAAACTTATCAGTAACCTGATTAGTAAGATGCCTCGCAAACCGCTACTACTCATATGCGCGGGACGTTAGCTGGCATTAAAAAAGACACCGCATAGATGAAACATACTCTCTTTAAATCTAGCTTTAATTATTCCGGACAGAATAGAAACCTTAATTGTATT
>DASQZK010000225.1:0-10993 GCA_035638735.1 Bacteroidales bacterium | reverse complement strand
TCGAACCCGGCATCACTTTGCCAGGAGAAGATAACCTTCTGGCTCAGTATTACCCGAAGTGTAAAAACAAAAAAACGTAAATACCTTATTTTCAATAAAAAAAAAGTTCATCTTAATTTGGATTACAACATAGAAGGGGATCTAGGGGTAGTTGAAGTAATGGAGTTATGAAGTTATGGAGTTATGGAGTGATGAAGTTACTAAGTTATGAAGTTAAGGAGTTATGAAGTGATGCATCGTAAGGCTTTAACCATTGAATATCACATGCATACAGCAATAACTGAAGTCCGCTTTCAGGGGATTTAGGGGTAGTTGGATAACGTTATCTATAGCAATCCTGCTATATACAGTACCGTATATTGATCTAAATTTTTTATATTACAAAAAATTTGGCTACTGGATATGGGGAAGATGAAAATACGCTACGTCTTTGTAATTGTGGCATTTATTAGTCTTGTATGGTTTGTTGATGCTACAGTTACTTATGTTTTAACCTATCCGAAGTACTCGTTTCCCGGGCTCTTAATTCTTCATGTCCCGCTCCCTGCCCTGGTAACACGTCTCATTTTTTCTTTCCTGGTCGGTTTTGCCGGATATTACCTGGCACATAACCGTATACAATATAAGCGTATGCAATTGAACCTGGCCGGTCAGGAGGAACGCTACCGTATGATTACTTCATTTAGTAAAGATGTGCTGTGGACCATGAACCTCGAAGGCTACATTACATTCGTCAGCCCTTCCGTAGAACGATTAAGAGGTTTTACGGCCCAGGAGGTGATGGGGGAGAAATTTGATGAGACACTTACCCCCGGTTCCCGGAAAATCGCTGTCGGCCTGTTCAACCACTTTCGCGATATCATGAAGGAAGAACCCGGCCGTATACCATCGGTAGTAACCGAACTGGAGCATATAACCAAAAACGGGGGATCGGTCTGGGCCGAAGCTTCCATTACAACTATTCCCGACGGCAATGGTAACCCGGCTTTCTTCCTTGGCGTGTCCCGCGATATTAGTGAACGGAAAAGAAAAGATGTTGAACTCAGGCAGAGTGAAGAGAACTACCGCTTACTGGCTGAGACATCACTCGACTTCATACTGGTTCACGATACCGAAGGCTATATTACCTATGTCAATTCAGCCTGGCTTAAGGCTACCGCCTATAACATTGATGAGATTAAAGACCTTCACCTTAGCGATATTGTACCCGGCACCTTCAGGGAAATGTTGAATCATTTTACCTCCCGCAGGGAGAAGGGCGATACATCCCGTTTTTTATATGAAGCTGCATTTAAAACCAGTGATGGTGAACAAATACCCGTTGAAGTAAGCTCGGCTCCCTTGATGGTTCGTGGTAAACCAATGGCCGAACTAATCACGGCACGCGATATAAGTGAACGCCGCGAAGCCCAGAACACACTCATCGAGAACGAACGCCGTTTCCGAAGCTATATTGAAAATTCACCGATTCCGGTATTCATCATAGCCGAAAATGCTGTGATACAATTCGTAAACCAGGCAACGGCAGGATACCTGGGATACAGGGTTGAAGAACTTGTCGGCAAACAGTATGCTGACCTCAAGGCTGGTGATGAAAGCGAAAAAGTACCGCAACAACTCAAACGCCTTATCAGCGAAGGAAAGCTTGACGACGAGACACGCTACCTGCACAGTAACGGAAGTGAAGTCAACGCCATGATCAGGGGAACCCTCCTCGAAGATAAGTCGTTCCTGGTGTACGCTGTCGACATAACAGAAAGGATCCATGCCGAGAAGAAAATCAGGGAAACGGATGAGCAGATCAAAAAGTTGAATGCCGGCCTCGAAGAGATGGTCAGGAAACGGACCGCAGAACTGGAACAGGCAAACCATGAGCTGGAGGCCTTCTCCTATTCAGTATCACACGATCTCCGTGCTCCATTAAGACATATTGCGGCCTTTGCCCACCTGATTGAACAATCCCCTTCTGTTTCTGAACAACCCAAAGTAAAGCACTATTTCGATAACATCACCCAGGCGGTAGACAAAATGAACGACCTTATCAACAGCTTGCTGTCGTTTTCGCGCATGGGACGTAAGTCGATGAAAGTCGCGACGGCCGATATGGGTAAAATAGTAAGTGTGATCCTGGACGAGATGAAAACGGAAATCTCAGGCCGTACTGTACATTTTGAAGTGGATGACCTGGGTAACGTCAGTGCCGATCCCGAACTCATACGCCAGGTATGGTACAACCTTATTGCCAATGCCATTAAATTTACCAGAAAGGAGAAACAGGCCAACGTTTATATCGGAAAAGAAAAAAAACATCAACGACATGTTTTCTTTGTAAGAGATAACGGTGCAGGTTTCGACAGTACTTACAAAGATAAGCTGTTCGGTGTATTCCAGCGTCTGCACAGCGAAACGGAGTTTGAAGGCACAGGTATAGGGCTGGCTAACGTCCGAAGGATTATTAACAGGCACGGAGGTGAGGTTTGGGCTGAAGGTAAAACCGGAGAAGGGGCGACGTTTTATTTTTCGATACCCAAAAAAATGGTATCATGAAGGCACCAGCACGTGTGTGGATCATCGACGACGACAAAAATGACATCGAGCTCATGGAATCGGTGATTACAGCTTATATGCCGGCTGTTTCCATTCACTCGTTCAACGGCGGCGAGGCTGCGTTGAGGACTATCGGGCGCATCGGGAAAGATATCGCGGCAAAAGACATCCTGCCGGCATTTATCATTCTCGATCTGAAAATGCCGGGGCGTGACGGTTTTGAGATGTTTCACCTCATCAGGTCGAATGAAAACCTGGTCCGGAAACCCGTTGTCATTTTCAGTTCATCACAAATGGATGATGATATCAGGAAATGTTATAATTTAGGGCTGAATGCTTTTGTGGCTAAACCGGTAAATTTTGACGACTTTGTAAAGGTCCTCCACACGATGGTCGATTTCTGGCTTAACACGTGTGAAGTGGCTGAAGACCAACAGGAAGAATGAAAAAATACAAGATACTCTATATCGAAGATAACCCCACAGATTTTGAGATGGTGAAAGCTATTCTCGAGGAAGGGAATGTGCTGAAAGAACTCAAACGAGTAGAAAAAAGAGAAGAATTTATCGAAGCACTCAGCTCGTTTGATGCCGACCTTATTCTGACGGATTACTCTCTCCCTGTATTTCACGGACTGGAGGCGATAAAAATCTCGCGCCAGTTGTGTCCGGGTAAACCTATTCTCATGATCACCGGAACGCTTCCCGACGAAGTGGCTGTGGATGTTATTAAAAAAGGGGCGTGGGATTATGTCCTAAAAGAGAACATTTACCGCCTCATTCCTTCCATAAATGCCGCGATGGAGAAGTTACTTATGCAACAGGAAAAAGCGGCTGCCCTCGATGCACTTAAGGAGAGGGAGGAAAACTACCGGAAGCTGGCCGAGTCCTCTCCCTACGGCATTATCGTACATGCCGGCGGATATATCGTTTATCATAATAAACAAGCCCTGAATATCCTTCGCGAAGACCCCGGACTTTCACTCCTCGGGGTAAAACTAGCCAATTATGTCCATCCTGCTTACCTTGGGATTATAGAAAAAAGGATGAAAAATCTCTATAAGGGGGAAGGGGATGATAAACCCGTTGAGCTGAAATTTCTGAATACCAGGAAAGAGGAACTGATTCTTGAAGTGGCTTCCTCGCCGATTACGTTTAACGGTGAACCATCAGCCCAGGTTATTTTCCGCGACATAGCCGATCGAAAGAAGATGGAGGCAGACCTGATTATGGCCAAAGAAAAGGCAGAGGAATCGGACCGGCTCAAAACGGCTTTTCTTGAAAACCTGTCCCACGAAATCAGAACCCCATTGAATGGCATTATTGGCTTTGCTTCCCTGTTGAAAGTCGACGATGTTTCCGAGGAAGAGAAACTTAACTATATTCAGATCGTTGAAGAATCGGGCCGTCACCTGCTTACCATCATCGATGACCTGATTGAGGTATCCCGCATCGAAGCTAACCAGGTGGATTTACATCATGAACGTTTTAACCTGAATAATCTCCTCGATGACCTGTTGATCTTCTTTAACGAAAGTATCCGCTTTAGAGAAAGCCAGGTGATCCTGGGTCTTACCAGGCCCTTAAAAGATGATGATGCCTGGATAGAAACCGATAAGGCACGATTAAGGCAGATCTTGTTCAACCTGCTCTCCAATGCTCATAAATTTACCTCAATAGGACGGATAGATTTTGGATATGAATCTGCCCCGGAGGATCAAACCATATTCTTTGTTAAAGATACCGGTATTGGTATTCCCGGTAAAGCCCTTGAAGTTGTGTTCGAACGATTCCGCCAGGCCGATGAGACAACTACCCGCAAATATGGCGGTAATGGTCTGGGGCTCACTATCTCAAAGGGCCTGGTTGAAGCCATGGGTGGAAAAATATGGGTGAATTCAAGAGTTAACCAGGGCACCGAATTCTATTTTTCAATCCCTGAAAAACTGTTTAGTGACCCCGGGAAAAACCAGGACGACTGGAAAGAGAGTCCGGAAATGTATGACTGGAGAGGGAAAAGAATTCTCGTAGCCGAAGATGAATTGAGTAATTATTACCTGCTCAGACATATCCTGGATAAAACTGGCGCCGATCTCGTTCATGTCACTAACGGAGAGGAAGTGCTGAATACCCTTGCCGACGGTCATAACTTCGACCTGCTTCTGCTCGATCTGAAAATGCCGGTCATGGACGGCCTGACAACGGTGCGTCACCTCCGGGAACGAAATGTTACAATGCCGGTCATTGCCCAGACGGCATACGCCATGTCGCAGGACCGGGAAAAATGCCTGGATGCAGGGTGCGACGAATATGTCACCAAGCCTGTCAGAGCAAGGGAATTGTTGGGAAAGATGAGTGCTTTTTTTAATGGTCAGTGAAAATGCAGGGTTAACATGAAATTTTTCAGATACTGTGTCTGAAAAATTGAAATTACCTCCAAAAATTTTAATTTTACCATGCCTGACTCAAAACCTGTATGTCATGGATAAATAGCAGGAGGGGTCACTGATCCTTCCAGTCGCGTTGGCTGTAAAACTTCTGGTAATCAATTCTTCATCCCCTGACCTTTAACGAAAGGTTAACACGGAAAAACCATCGATGACCTGAAAGTGTATTATGTCCGTAACCAATACTTTACCATTCTAAGAAACTGATAGAGAACCTACTATGAAACCAATCAGAAAATGGACCGGATCAGCAATAGCATTGTCTTTTTTAATGCTCACTTCATGTTCCCGCGAACAGGGTTTCAAAGAAGCCTCCAGGGGTATCGATGTTGCACAGCTGGCAAGTTATGTAAACGTTCTTTCATCCGATAATTTTGAAGGTCGGAAACCTTTTACCGCCGGAGAAGACAAGACCATCGGCTACCTCGAAGAACAGTTCAGAAAAATAGGCTTGGAACCCGGGATTAACGGGCAGTATATTCAGCCTGTCGAAATGGTGGAAATATTGTCGGCTGTTGATCAGCCGGCCATGGTTAAAAGCCAGGCAGGGGAGAGGTATTTCAGGTTCCCCGACGACCTGGCCGTGGTTTCTGCTAAACTATCAAACCTGACCGAGATCAACAACTCGGAACTGGTATTTGCCGGTTTCGGCATTGTTGCCCCCGAGTATGGGTGGAACGATTATAAGGATCTCGATGTAAAAGGCAAGACGGTGATTGTTCTGGTGAACGATCCGGGCCTGTATTCGGGCGACTCAACTTTTTTTAAAGGACGGGTGATGACCTATTACGGCAGGTGGACCTATAAATATGAAGAAGCGGCACGCCAGGGTGCCGAAGGTATTCTTATCATTCACGAAACAAAAGGGGCCGGATACCCCTGGGCTGTTCCCAGAAAGGGGGCCCTTAATTCAAATTTCTATCTCGTCCCCGGAGATAACGACTCTGCGCAATGTGTCTTTCAGGGATGGATATCAGGTCCTGCAGCCGACTCCCTGTTTGCCGATACAGGGCTTTCGGTCGACTCTCTCAGGAGTGCAGCCACCAGGAGCAGCTTTCGCGGCTTCAGCCTGAATGCCGGCATTTCACTTACCATAAGCAACCATGTTTCATACAACACGTCACATAATGTTGTGGGAAAAATAACAGGAACGCGACATCCCCGCGAAAGTATAATATATACAGCACACTGGGATCATTTCGGAATCGGTGAGCCGGAGAACGGCGATTCAATCTATAACGGCGCCGTCGATAACGGTACTTCCCTGGCCTGGATGCTGGAGATTGCCCGGGCTTTTAAAAAGCTTGACCCGGGACCGGAGCGCACGGTTATCTTTCTTGCCCCCACGGCTGAAGAGCAGGGATTGCTCGGGTCGGCATGGTTTGCAGCCCACCCGGAATTGCCGGTGGAGAAAACACTGGCCTGCATTAACAACGACATGATGCTCCCCGAGGGCAGGATGAAAGACGTGATGATTACCGGCTATGGTCAGTCGGAGCTCGATAATATCGTTGCAGAGGTGGCCAGGGAGCAGGACAGGTACGTGATGCCCGATCCCAATCCGCAAACCGGGATGTTCTTCCGGTCAGACCATTTCAGCTTTGTAAAATATGGCGTGCCTGCTGTCTTTGCACGGGGTAACTGCGATAGCCGCGAGTACGGCCGCGAATGGGCAAAAGCCCGCGAGAAAGACTACATTGAAAACAGATACCACCGCCCGGCCGATAATTATGAGCCCGAAAAGTGGGACCTTAGCGGTGTTGCAGAAGATGCCCGGCTGGCCTTTGAAGTCGGTTACAAGCTCACCAGGATCGGTAAATACCCGGGCTGGAATGAAAATTCTGAATTTAAAAATCTGCGTTAAACCTATCGTCCATCCATGAAAATCTTACTAACACTCATTTCGGTTCTAAGCATACCTGTAGTACTTACAGCTCAAACTATTACCTGCCGTAACCATCTTACCATCCCCGAAACCAGACCCAATTCAGTTCAGCCGACCTATACCAATCCGGTCATCTCCGGATTTAATCCCGATCCGAGTGTTTGCCGGGTGGGCGACGATTATTACCTGGCCACCAGTTCGTTCGAGTATTTTCCGGGCGTCCCCATTTACCATAGCAAAGACCTGGTCAACTGGGAGCTTATTGGTCATGCCCTCACCAGAAAAAGCCAGCTCAATCTCGAAAATATATGGCCATCGGGGGGTATTTTCGCACCCACACTGCGCTACCATAAAGGAACCTTCTACATGATAACCACTGTCCGGGGAGGCGGTGGTAACTTCTATGTCACGGCCAAACATCCCGAAGGTCCCTGGTCCGATCCTGTATGGGTTGATGAACCTGTTTTTGATCCGGACCTGTTTTTTGACGACAACGGCAAGGTCTATTATACCCGGCGCAGCGAATTCGATAAAAAAGGAATTGTGCAGGCCGAAATAGATATTGAAACCGGCAAACTGCTCACGCCTTTGAAGCTGATTTCAAAGGGGCTTATCTCCCCTGACTGTGAAGGTCCGCATATTTACAAAATGTTTGGAAAATACTACCTTATGATGGCCGAAGGGGGGACCAGGGCTCTTCACATGGAGACCATCGCACGTTCCGACTCACCTTCCGGACCATGGGAGCCCTGCCCGCATAATCCCATCCTGGCGAATCACACTGCCTGGCAGGAAACCGTAAGGGCAACCGGTCATGCCGATCTTGTTCAAACCCCCGGCGGAAGCTGGTGGATGGTTCACCTGGCAACACGTCACCCGGGCTACGACCACACCAGCCCCCTGGGGAGGGAAACGTTCCTCGAACCGGTGGAATGGGAAGACGGATGGCCCATCGTTAATCACAACCACACCTCACAAATTAAAAATTATGTAGAAACGTTACCGTTGCATCCCTGGCCCGAACAACCGGTAAGAGACGATTTCGACAGCCATACCTTAGGCCTGCAATATGCTTTCATCCGTAATCCTGACCCGGAAAGCTACTCACTCACGGAACGTGACGGCTATTTGCGCCTGCACGGTAATGAATTTAACACCAACAGCTATTTCTCACCGGTTTTTGTCGGCCGCCGGCAGAAAGACCTCGAATGCATTGTCAGCACCAGGATGATATACCGACCCGCTAACGGCGAAGAAGCCGGACTAACCGCTTTCATGGATTACCAACACCATTACGATATACTCATCACCCGCAGGGGTGACCGTGTATATGCTGTTTTGCGCAAGACCATCGGCGATGTTATCTGTGACGTTGCCGAGCGCGAAATTAGCGATGACCGGGTTATCCTGGGCATTGATGCCGGCCCTCAAAAATATACCTTCTGGTTTCAGGAAAATGATGGAGGGAAAATGATTCTTGGCACGGGACTGACACAATACATAGGAAGCGAGATCGCCGGAACCTTCACCGGCATGTTTTTCGGTGTGTATGCATCAGGCAATGGAAAACCTGCCGTCAAACCTGCCGACTTCGACTGGTTCGATTATCAACCCGTTAAAAAGTAAACATTATGAGTAAGGTCAAACTCATCAGTTTCGATTGTTATGGCACCCTTATCGACTGGAAAAAAGGTGTACAGGAAACCCTCCGCCCTCTTTTTGATGACTATTTCCTGGATATAGACGATGAACATATATTCAGGTTGTTTGCCGAATTCGATGAAAACCTGGTCATGGGAGACTTCATGAGTTATGATGGCGTTTTGCACGAGGTGATGAAACGATATGCCCAAAGGCTCAATGTAAATATCCAGCCATCCGATACCGGTGCCCTGGCAGAAAGCCTGCCTTCATGGCCGCCATTTGAAGACAGTGTGCCGTCCTTGCTGGAATTAAAAAACAAAGGTTTCCGGTTAGCCGTAATCTCCAATGTCGATCGTCCACTGCTCGACAAGACCCTGGCGAACATGGATTTTACCTTTGATCTTATCGTTACATCGGATGAAATAGGCAGCTATAAACCGTCACCGGAGAATTTCCTGGAGGCCTTACGCAGGTTTCATCTACCTGTCGATGAGATCATTCATGTAGCACAGAGTCATTTTCACGACATTCTCCCGGCACGTGACCTGGGGATCACGGCGGCCTGGATTAACAGGTACAACGACCCCGTTCCCCCGTTGGATGAGGAATATGCCGGGTTGCGTTTTCCCGGCCTGGCATCATTCGTTGAGGGATTGGCAAACATCGAAGGATGCTGAATAAATTATGAACCAATAACCAATAAACCAGATATTACATGAAACGCTTACTTTTTACACTTTTTGCTTTTTCCCTCCTGTTGGGAAGTGCTTTTTCACAAGACGATCCGGTGACAGCATCTATGTCACATTACTTCAGAACGCCGCCTGTTGAACCGGGCATTCACAATATTGTACTGCAGAACCGGTGTGGCAACAGGCTGACCATTATGATGAATGACAGCAATACCGGGCTGGAATTTACCTACAAGCCCAATGCCTACCGGCGGAAGGATTTGTGGGCAAGGAATTTTTCCAACCGGGATAATTACACCAGCCTTTTCGACAAGGTGAGTTTCCCGTTTATACAAGCCTCGTATGTCAAGGATTTCGGTTACGACCCGTTCCTTACGGTTTTAAAAACCGAAGCCCCTTCGCTTGCAAAGAACAATCTTTCTTTTCTGAACCTTGCCGATGAGAATGCTTTTATTGTTACGGCCACATCACCATTGCTTATCGCCATCAAGCCAAAGGTAAAATTCAATATCCGGAACGGACTGCTTACTGAGTCCTTTGTGGAGCGGGGTGAGCATATCGTGTCGTACATTAAGTTCCCCGGATACAGCAAGAGCCGTTTCAGGATGCTGAAGGACGGAACCGTGGTCCTGCAGCTCATGGAGAATGACGTGGTGATCTTTGGAGGCGAGGAAAACATGCACCAGGTTGACAGGGTCGTAAACAGGTTTGATGGAATGACCTTCGCACAGATCAGTGATCAGAATGAAGTGTTTCTTGAAAATGCATTAAACAGGTCAGGTTTTGTATACAACAACGAAGATTTTCAGCGAGTACTCGATATCAACAAGCGCATTGTTTATTCGGCCTTTGATGAAGGCGGAGCCGTTAACGGGGCATTGGCCAGGATTTATTACCTGATATGGAACCGTGACGGATCGATGTCGTCGTCATTGATGGCCATGGCCGGTATGCCCGATTTGATAAAGCTTTGGGCTCCATTCATTCTTCATAATCCTACCTGGATACTTACCGACCCGGTTACCGGCAAACGTTCACCCGAATACCTCCAGATACTGGGAACACGGTGGACCAAATCGGAAGATGACGGTATTTATTATGCTCTTCTCTCGGTTTATACACATTACATGACCACCGGTTCTGATAAACTGATAAAGTCACAAGATTTCGATCGCTTGCTGCAGGCTATCGACCGGTTTATCGGTAAAACCTGGGAGGCGGATAAGAAAATGGTCGGTTCCGATACCCGGGGCGAAACAAGCCTGCGTTCCAGTCCTTTTTACGGTTATGACGCGGTGAACGGATTCATGTATACCGACCTTAAAGAAAGCGATGTGGAGCATACAACCTTGAGTCGCTCCTACAGCCTTTATAACCAGGTAAATACCTACAATCTTCTGCGAATGGTCATGATTCTCATGGAGCAGGATCCGGATTTTGACGGAGTAAGGCACGACAAATACATGGTGATTGCGGGTGATTTGGAGAACACCATAAAGACCACATTTAAGGATGATAAAGGTTTCCTCTATGCCGGCCTTGAAAAGATGTCGGACGGCACAGAACACTGGCGCCGTTTCGAAAGGGGTGCCGATTACTGGGAATATGCCTGGGCAGTTTCGCTGGGGCCTTTCTTCCCGGCCCTTGATCTGCAGATTGAGAGTGCCAGGATGACCCGTAAGACATGGCCGGGTATACGCTCATACGGCTACTGCCCATGGAATACCCTCGCCGGTTTTCTGTATGAATACGGGATGAGTTCGGATGATTACAACGACA